>NZ_JAFLWD010000045.1:0-41526 GCF_017316105.1 Candidatus Enterococcus ikei | reverse complement strand
CCAAATAATTTATAGTTATTCGGAGGTTTTTGGATGCAATTTATTCCTTAAATTATAAGTATCCAACACTTTAATTTTCTGATTTGTACTTACTGCTGTATAAATCTGTGTGGTTACAATGCTTGAATGACCAAGCAACTCCTGAACTTCTCGAATATCAGCACCATTTGATAGAAGTTCAGTAGCAAATGTATGTCGTAAATGATGAGGTGTAGAAGCAGGGGCGATATTTGCTAAGTCTCGATATTTTGAATAAATGTTTTCAATGCCATAAATGGAAAGGCGTTTACCATATTTGTTTAGAAATATAGCATTAGATTTGGGTTGGTAGTCTTCTCTTGCACAAAGATACTCAGTTAAAGCATTGTTTGTTTCAAAAGGTGAAATATAAATAAGGCGTTCTTTGTGATTTTTACCTTTTATTAAAAGTAAACGGCTATTAGGTTGATAATCAACAATATTTAAAGCATGTGCTTCGCCGATTCTGATCCCTGTAGCAATCAAAAGTTCAATTAATGCAATGTCTCTGAGAAGGTTTCTGTACTTTGAGGGGGTCAATCCTGATTCCTGAAGTAAATACATTTGCTTTAACATTGTATTTATCTCATCCGGAGTTACTATTTTCGGCAATTTTCTTGGAGTGATGTAATAATAGTTAAAGTTAGGTTTTTGTATTGTTGAGATATCCATTAAGTTTTCATTTGTTAGATATCTATAAAACATTTTAAAGACCACGATTTTACGTTTTAAAGTGGTTGCTTTCAACGTTTTTTGAAACTCGCTGATATATTTAGTAATGCCAACTGGATAAGGGTAATTATTTTTCGAACAGAATTGATTTAAGTTGATTAGATCTGAATAATAAGCTTTTAAAGTTTTTTTTGAAATATTACTGAATGTCTTTCGTTCTTCAAGATAGTTGTCGATATGGGTTTTAAAATCAAATGTCATTATGAGTCAGCCTTTCTATGTATCAAGTAGGATCATTCTTTATCATAAGCTACCCAGTCTGAGATATCTAGCCTTGAAAAGAAAAAATGAAGAAAAGCTAGGTTAGACATAATCCAGTTGTTTTTCATCTGATCGTTTAAGGAGTATACTAAATATGTATTCACTTTTTAAAGAAAGGAATGAACAAAACATGTCTTTAGAAAAAACAAAAGAATTAGCAAATGGTTCGATTATCCCTCGTCTAGGTTTAGGGGTATGGCAAGTAAAAGATGGAGCAGAAGCAGTTGATTCTGTAAAATGGGCGTTAGAAGCAGGCTATCGTTTAATTGATACAGCTGCTGCTTATAAAAATGAAGTTAGTGTTGGTGAAGGAATTCGAACATCTGGTGTTCCTAGGAACGAGATTTTCGTAACAACTAAATTATGGAATGCAGATCAAGGCTATGAGTCAACACTAAAAGCTTTTGATGAAAGTTTAAAAAAACTTGAGCTAGACTATATTGATTTATATTTGATTCATTGGCCAGTAGAAGGAAAATACAAGGATTCTTGGCGTGCGATGGAAGAAATTTATCAAAGTGGACGTGCCAAAGCAATCGGTGTTTCTAATTTCCATGAGCATCATATTGAAGACTTATTGAAGGACGCAACTGTTGTGCCAATGGTCGATCAAATAGAGATCCATCCAACATTGACGCAAGAACCATTACGTAAATTTTTAGCTGATCATAATATTGCTGCTGAGGCGTGGTCTCCGCTAGGACAAGGGAAAATTTTAGAAGATCCTACCTTAGTAGAAATCGGTAAAAAATATGATAAAACAGCGGCTCAGGTGATTATTCGTTGGCATTTACAAAGTGATATCATCGTTATTCCAAAGTCAGTTCACCAAGATCGTATCAAGCAAAATTTTGATGTTTACGATTTTTCATTGACCAAAGATGACATGCAACGAATCGATCAACTAAATACAAATGAGCGTTTAGGTCCAGATCCAGATAACTTTGATTTTTAAATAAGCATTAAAAAAGCTAGAAGAACGGGGACAATACCCCAATCTTCTAGCTTTTTTTATAGTTGATTCACAAAATAGTCAAAGAGTTTAAATTCTTTTGTTTCAACATCAAAACGAAGCTCAGGATGCCATTGAACACCTAATACACGCTGGCTTGAATCAACGGATTCAATAGCTTCTACAATACCATCAGAAGATTTTGCACTGATTTTCAAAGGTGCGGCTAACTTGTTGATCGCTTGATGATGATAAGAATTAACCTTAAATTGTTCTCCCAGCAAATTGTAAAGAGAGCTGTCCTTCTCTACTTGAATATTGTGGGTAGCGAATTGTGGTTGGGTAGGTTGTTGTCCATGCTTGACTTTCCAATCGGGGTATAAAGAAAGATCCTGATATAAAGTCCCACCTAAAACGACATTAATCAATTGCATGCCGCGACAAACTGCAAAAATTGGCTTTTGTTGTTTGATGGCTTCTTTGATCAATGCTATCTCAAAAATATCTCTATTTCGATTCGTTTCTTCAAGTTTTGGATGTGGTTCTTCGCCAAAAAAATCTGGAGAAATATCTTGTCCGCCAGCTAATAATAATTTATCGATTTTTGAAATATAAGTCTCTGCTGTTTCTTGTGAACCAATTGGTAAAACAATCGGTAATCCGCCAGCTTTTTGAATCGCTGTCACAAATCCTTGAGGTGTATAACTCACATAGTTACCATTGAATATTTCAACGGATTGAATAATTTGATTTCCGGCTATGCCGATAATAGGTTTCATTTGATCACGTCCTAAATTTTTGTGTAGAGTAACAGTGTATCATTTTTTTTAATAAAAAGGGGATAAATGAACTTTAAATATTAAAAAAAACGTCATTCATTGATTAGGATCGACCTAAAAAATGAATGAACGTTTTTTGATTTTTTTAACGAGTACGAATTACTTCGATTTTATAACCATCTGGATCAGTAATAAAATAATATGATGGTGGAGTTCCAGGTAAACCTTTCATATCAGTCACTGTGAATCCTGCATTTTTTTGTTCTTCATGCAATTTTTCGATTTCGTCTGTGCTGATAGCAATATGGCCGTAGCCATCTCCAAGATCGTACGCTTCATGATCATAATTATACGTAAGCTCTAGTTCATAACCATCACCAGGTAAGGTTAGGTAAACTAAAGTGAATTTATGTTCTGGAAAATCACGACGGCGGCTTTCTTCAAAATTGAATGCCTTTTGATAAAATTCCAGCGACGCTTCTAAATCTTTGACACGAACACAAGTGTGAGCCATTTTCATATGAGTCATCTTCCTTTCATAAATGGATATTGTCACAGACTAAATCAATTAATCTGCTGACATTTTTATAGTAGCATAGACTTTACTGAACTTGTGAGCGAAATGATAAGATATTACTTGTTCATGAGAAAATTCTCATGTAAAATTAGGCTAAACGAAGAGGGAGTTGTTCTTATGGAAATACCGTCATTTGGTGAAAAATCAGAAACATTGGTATATAAAAAAAGGCTAGGGGCGTATATTATCGTTTCAAGAAATAACGGTACTGAAATTGTATTAGTCCAAGCACCGAATGGAGCGTATTTTTTACCTGGCGGAGAAATTGAGTTGGGGGAGACTAAAGAAACTGCGATTGAACGGGAAATGATCGAAGAGCTTGGTTTTGAAGTGGTTATTGGGGAATATCTTGGACAAGCAGATGAATATTTTCATTCAAGACACCGAAGTACAGATTATTATAATCCAGGTTATTTTTATGTTGCTGATAGTTGGAAAAAAGTATGTGAACCTTTAGAGAAAACAAATACAATTTGCTGGGTCTCTGTTGAACAGGGAATTGATTTACTAAAAAGAGGGAGCCATAAGTGGGCAGTAAAAAAATGGAAAGCGATTTAATATAATAAAAGTGTTTAGCTACTAGAGTTTCAAATAATTTACAGAGAAGTTGCATTTTTACCATTGATTATTCTACATCAAAGCGTGAAGCAAAAGTGTTTTTTACTTTTGCTTCACGCTTTTTTTATGAAAAAAAGTTGAAATAAACATGAGAAAATACATTTACGTTTCTAAATTAAGAAAAGTCAGTTTAGATTTTGTATTTAAATAATACGTTTTTTGAGGTGAAAAAAAGATCATAGTGAAAAAGATGATTGAGATACTGGACCTTAGTATTATTGATTTAATCAGTTAGATATTTTTATCACACATACTTGGTTTTTATAGACCACTTTTTGTATTAGGGACATACAAAATATGTCTTCAAAAGAGATTGAAAGCGCTTAGTAAACAGATTATATTGAAATGGAACCAATAAGTCGTACGCTTGGTGAAATTCAAAAGGGGTGTTGCATATTGTTAAGTGAGATGATAAAAGAAGAATTTATTCAATTGGAACTTGAAGTATCAGATTGGGAGGAGGCTATTCGTCGATCAGCTGAGCCTTTGCTTAATGGAGGCAAGATCACAGCAGAATATATTGAGAAGATTATTGAAACAACTCGAACATCTGGACCTTATATTGTGATCACAAAACATGTTGCACTGCCGCATGCACCAACTCAATATGGTGCATTGGATCTTGCGATGGGCATAACAACATTGAAAACACCCATCATTTCAGGAAACAAATCCAACGATCCAGTAAAATATCTTTTTTGTATGAGCGCTAAAGACAGCGAAACGCATCTGGAGTCAATGGCTGAATTGGTAAATTTATTAACGGATCAGAAATTCTACCAACTATTAGATACAGCGAAACATCCAGCCGATATTTTAAACTACATTATTGAAAATGAATAGGAGATGAACAATATGCATAAAGCACTTGTTGCTTGTAGAGCAGGAGTAGGGTCAAGTTTGATGCTAAAAATAAAAACGGAACAAGTAATTAAAGAAAATGGATTTCCCATCCAAATTGAACATTCTTCTTTAGATGCAGTACCAAGTTTTGATGGTGATTTATTGATCACACTAGCAGATGTTGCACAAGAATTAGAAACTCAGGGATTAAAGCAAACGATTATTGGCATCAATAATATTGTAGACAAGGTCGAAATCGAAAGTAAACTAAGTGGATTTTTGAATAACTGATTCAAATAAAAGGAGATGAAAAAAAGTGGATTTTATTATTAGCTTTTTAAGTACACCTGCAATCTTACTAGGAATCGTTGCATTTGTTGGGTTAGTTGCCCAAAAGAAAACAGGAACCGAAATTTTAACTGGAACATTTAAAACAATTATTGGATTTATGGTTTTTAGCGCTGGGGGAGCATTGATGACTGGTGCGTTACAAAATTTCAATAAATTATTTCAAACAGGTTTTAATATTGTTGGGGTTGTTGCTTCACCTGAAGCTGCAACCGCGATGGCTCAAGAGCAATATGCATTGGTCACATCATGTACATTGATTCTAGGTTTTTTAATGAATCTGGTTTTTGCTCGAATTACACCAATGAAAAATATCTTCTTTACAACAGGTCATAGTTTATTTTTCGCTTGTGTTCTGTCATTGATTATCAAGTCTCATGGGTTATCAGATATTGCGGCAATTATTTTAGGAGGAACGATTTTAGGTTTTTGTTCAGCAGCACTTCCTCAATTGTGTCAGCCGTTTATGCGTAAGATTATCGGAAGTGATGATGTTGCAATCGGACACTTTAACATGATCGGCTATTCATTATCAGGATATATCGGTAAACTTTTTAGCAAACATGAAGAAAAAAGTACTGAACATATCAATTTCCCAAAATGGTTATCTTTTTTCAGAGATTTTTTGATGGGTGTTGCAGTAATCATGTTGGTGCTATTCTATGTATCCGCTTTAAAAGCAGGTCGTGATGTTACTCAAGAATTAGCTGGAACCACACATTGGTTAGTCTTTCCAATGATTCAGGCTTTTACCTTTACAGCAGGGATGTCTATTTTAATGACAGGTGTGCGGATGTTCTTGGCAGAAATTACAGCGGCATTTGTTTCTATTTCAGAAAAATTTATTCCAAATTCTCGTCCGGCATTAGATGTTCCCACCGTTTTTCCTTATGCACCAACAGCAGTAATTGTCGGTTTTTTATCTGCTTACGCTGCAGGTTTGGTTGGAGTTGCGATCATGGTGATTTTTAAATTCCCAATCGTGATTATTCCAGCTGCTCATATTTGTTTTTTCTCTGGTGGAACTGCAGGTGTTTTTGGCAATTCAACAGGAGGTTGGCGAGGTGCTGTTGCTGGCTCTTTCATCGTGGGTTTATTGTTAGCCTTTTTACCGACAGTGCTTTATCCGGTTTATGGAAGTATGGGATTAGAGGGTTCAACCTTCCCAAATATTGATTACAACGTTATCGGTATATTCATTGAAAAAATATTAAGTCTTTTTTCTTAATATAAAAAATTGATCAATAGCTAAATACTTGCTGAATAAATTAATATAATCGGTAGATTGGAGAAAAAATGATGAAACAGTCAACAGATCAAGGGATAGTGAATTTTTTTGAAAACACATCTGAAGAATTGAATAAATTCATTCAAGAAATATCAATAGAAAGATTAATTGCTGCTAAGGAGTTGATTTTGGCTTCAGAAAAAAATGGGGGTCGGGTTCATGTGACTGGCATTGGCAAACCAGGACATGTTGCAGAGTATATCGCTTCTCTTTTATCCTCAACAGGAACACCTGCCTATTTTTTAGATGGGACAGAAGCAATTCATGGATCTGCAGGTCAGGTCCGTGCTGAAGATATTGTTTTATCCATCTCAAATAGCGGTGAAACAGAAGAGCTGATAAAAACAGTCCGAACATTGAAAAAAAACGGTGCTAAAATCATTTCGATTACAGGTAAAAAGAACTCTTGGTTGGCAAAAAATAGTGACTGTTTTCTTTTTGCTGGTGTAGAAAAAGAGGGAGATACTCTGAACAAACCACCCCGTGCCTCAATTTTAGTGGAAGTTTTGATTCTCCAATCATTAAGTGTTCTCCTACAAGAAGAAAAAGCAATCACCAACAAAGAATACGTAAAATGGCATCCTGGTGGAACGCTGGGGCAAAGTATTTCAGTAAATGAGTAAAGGAAGGAGAATCAAAATGAAGCCAGAAGGAATCATTACGGCAATGGTCACACCATTAGATAAAGCAAATAGAATTAATTCTATTGCCACAAAAAAGTTAGTAAATCATTTGATCGAAAAAAAAGTCGATGGCTTGTTTATTCTTGGAACAAACGGTGAATTTCATGCATTAAGTGATTCAGAGAAACTAACTTTTGCTGAAATAGTTATTGCTGAGACGAATGGCCGTGTCCCTATTTATGTAGGAACGGGTGGTAATAGCACCAATCAAGTTATTTCTTTATCAAAACAAATGACAGATTTAGGGGCAGATGCATTATCTGTTATCACGCCCTATTTTGTCTCGCCAACCGAAAGCGAGTTGATCAGCCATTATTTAAACATTGCTGAAGCGAATACAGCACCAATTATGCTATATAATATACCTAAAAATACCGGAATAAATATCACTTGTAATACAGTAAAAAAATTAGCTGCCCATCAGAATATTATCGGTATCAAAGACAGCAGCGGCAAAATTGAAAATATAAAAGAATATATTGATGTATCAAAAGGCAAAGATTTCTCAGTTTTATCAGGATCCGATTCGTTGATATTACAAGCTTTACAGGCTGGCGCTACTGGAGCGATTGCTGCTACATCAAATGTTTTAACTGCAATCGACGTAGCAATCTATAAGTACTGGTTAGAAGGCAACCTAAAAAAAGCTCAAGTTATGCAGGAAAGTATAGAAGCATTTCGTCAAATCTTAAAATTAGGAACGATTCCATCAGTATTAAAAGCAGCAATCGCGTATCAAGGAATAGATGTTGGAAATCCAAGGCTGCCAGTACAGCCACTTAGCAAAGAAGAACTCTTGCAAGTTGCAAAAACGATGGATTTTTACGCAGAAATTAATCAATAGTCCTAAGGAGGAAAATAATGTTTCGAACAACTATACTAAATCGTATGGAAGAAACTGCAATCATGGCGATTGTCAGAGTGGACACAATGGAGCGAGCAATTGAAATCGTAGATGGCTGTTTAGCTGGCGGAGTAGATTGTCTGGAAATTAGTTATACCTTACCAAATGCTGGAGAGATCATTCGACAGTTGACTCAACAGTATGGAGAGCAAGTATTAATTGGCGCAGGAACTGTGTTAGATAGTGAGACAGCGAGATTAGCTATTTTAGCTGGGGCAAAGTTTATCATTGCTCCAAATTTCGATCCATCGGTTTGTAAATTATGTAATCGATATCAAATCCCATATATGCCAGGTTGTACCAGCGTAACTGAAATGATTACAGCAATCGAAGCTGGAGCAGCAATGGTTAAAGCTTTTCCAATTTCAAGTTTTTATGGACCTACTCTTATTACGACTTTAAAAACGCCCACACCTTATCTACCAATTATGTCCTCTGGAGGAGCGAATTTAGAAAATATCGACGAATGGTTGAAAAGCGGGGTAGATTGCGTTGGAATTGGCAGTCTTTTGACAAAAGGAACAAAAGAAGAAATTGCAGCCAATGCAAAGCAGTTAAAACAGGCAGTGATTAATCACAGAACACAAGCTAACTAAGAATAGTTTTTGGAGGAGGGGATTGAATGACTGATGAGCGTTCTAGAAAATTAATGAAATACCTGATTGAGCGTTCAATACACGAAATAAATGAACTAACCGCTCAAACAGGTTTAACCAAAAGGCAACTGGAATATTCTTTGGAAAAAATCAATGAATACGTTGTACCTGACAGTGAACAGAAATTAATGATTGAGAATAATCGGATTATTTTAACGAACCAACTCCAAGAACAGTTTGTTTCTTTACTTTCAGATAAGACCTATGCAAAAGAGTATCTAATGAACTCGGTGGAACGATCAAAATATTTGTATTTACTGTTATTTTATTACTTAGATGACTATCTTTCTATCAATCATTTTGTTGAAGAACTTGGTGTTGGAAAAACAACAATTATCAATGACCTAAAAAATTTAACTCTAGAATTGGAAAAAGAAAATATCCAGCTCATTTACACTAGAAAAAATGGTTATACGTTATTGGGTAGCGAAGAACAGATCAGATATCATCTGATGAAAATGATTATCTGGGATTTAACGGAAAGTAATGCAGTATTTATCTATGATCAATTTATCGAAAAGAATCAACTGGATACCATCGAATCGACGAAAGAATTGATTGAACATTATACAGCAAAATATGGTATTTCATTTGTGGAAAATCGTTTGACTGAATTTCTGTATACTTTTATCTTTTTAAAAAAGAGATTATTTACTTTGCCAGCAAATTGTTATGACAGGTATCAACTGCCGGCTTTGATCGCAATGAAAGAATATCAATTTTCTAAAAGTATTCTAGATCATCTTGGGATTGAAGATGAGTCTGCGTGTGGCTACCTCTGTGCATGGATATTGGGCTTGTCTATCGGTAGTCCAAATGATTCCACAAAAGATTATGAAACAATCATGGATTTAGTTAAACGAATTATTTTACGCTTTGAAGCGATATCAGGCATTCGCTTTAATAACCAGGAATTGGTGATTCGCCAACTTTATTCTCATCTGAGGCCAGCTTATTATCGCTTATATTTTAAGCTGCCTATTGTAAATCCTTTGCATAGTAAGATAAAGGATGAATACAGTGAGTTATTCAATATTGTTGGAGAAACGTTAAAACCTTTTGCTTCTTTATTTGAACATCCAATTCCAGAAGATGAAGTAGCATTTTTGACTATGCATTTTGCTTCATTATGCTCTAATTTTGATGAATACACGACAACACAAAAGGTGGCCTTAATTGTTTGTCCGAACGGAATAGGTAGTTCCTCGATCGTTTATACAGAACTAAAAACTCTTTTTCCAGAGTTGTCGTTTTTGGGGCCAGTTGAAACCAATGAGATTGAGCAGTTATCAGATTCTTACGATTTGATTTTTTCAACAGTCCCTAATATCCGCTTGTTTTACACAAAAAAGCCAGTGTATATTGTTAGCCCAATCATGAATACAAGAGAAAAATATCGTTTGATCAGTGATGTTTATACCCAAATTGGAAATTTAAACTTCAAATTACCAAGTGTGGCTAAGATTATGGACATTATTCAACGACATGCTTCAATTACTGAAGGATCAGGGTTAGAAAAAGAGTTATATGAATACCTCATCAATCAAGAAGCACCTGCTAAAAATGAAGAGGATGGGCCAAGCCTATCAGAAATTACGGCGCCAGAATTAATTCAACTTAATCTGAGAGCCAAGGATTGGGAAGAGGCCATTCGTCTTTGTGCGGCATCTTTATTAAAAGATGGCAGAATTACTAGAAATTACATTGAAACAATGATCGATACGGCTAAAAAAGAAGGAGCCTACATGGTGATTTCTAAATATGTTGCTTTACCTCATGCAAGACCAATAGATGGGGTAAGAAAATTAGGAATGAGTATCAGTGTGTTAAAGCAGCCAATTGTATTCGGAAACAAGGAAAATGATCCAGTGAAATATATTTTTTGTCTCGCTGCTACCGAAAATAATCGTCATTTGAATGCGATGGTAGAGTTGGTAAAATTATTAGAAGACCCACAATTTTACAGTTTATTGGATACAAGTAATGATCCACAAGAAATTTATCACTATTTGAATCAAGAAGAAATTCTTACGGTGAAATGTTAGAGGCATCAATGAGAAAAAGCGAGTGTAACATAGCTCTCTGAGTCACGTTACACTCGCTTAAAATCTGAATAAACGGTAGGAGCAGAAGCAACTCCGCCCCAACCTTTTGATAATGAACAATTACATATATTTTAATAGAACTTCAGCAACGCCGTCTTCATCATTACTAGTTGTTTGAACATCTGCTGCTTGTTTCACATTTTCAGTAGCATTTCCCATAGCCACACCAATACCAGCATATTCGATCATTGATAGATCGTTTTCGTTATCTCCAATCGCCATTGTTTCTGATTGAGAGATACCTAAGTGTTCAGCAAGTTTTGCTAAGGCATTTCCTTTGCTAGCTTCTTTGTTTAAAATTTCATAATAAAATTCAGTACTTTTAACAGTTGTATATTTATTAACGAAATCTTCTGGGAGTTGACTGATCGCTTTATCCAAAATTTCAGGCTCATCGATCATCATCATTTTGATAAACGACATATCAGGTGTCATCTCGTCAACGGCTCGATATTTTAAAGGCATATCAACTAAGTAGGCTTCATGCACTGAGTATTTGCCGATATCTCGATTAGCCGTATAAATCGCTTGGTCATCGATGGTGTGCAGATGAGCGCCAACTTTTCGTGACATTAATTCGATTTCTAAAAAGTCATCATAACTTAATGAATACTGAGAAATAATTTCATTGGATTTTGTTGCTTGCACCAAAGATCCGTTATATGTGATTACATAATCATTATCACCATACAAATCTAATTCTGCCAGCTGCTCTTTTACACCAGGCAACGGACGACCAGTACACAAAACGATAGAAATACCGCTTTCGTTAGCTTTTTGAAGTGTTTCTTTTACTTTTGGACTGATCTTTCTGTTTGAATCAAGTAATGTTCCGTCAATATCTATTGCAACTAATTTAACTGTCATAGGTTCCTCCTGTAAATATATTCTTTAGGGTATTCATTCAACTAATGCACCATTGTGAATGTAGGAAGCAAATTCGCGGTAGGTGTCATCAAATAAATCATAATGTTGCTGTCTTTTCGGGTCAACCATTTCTTTTGGAAAATAAAAACGTTCATCAATTTGTGTTTGCCCAGCAAGAGCCGCAACAAGATGGCTGATTTTAGATAATTCGATCAAGGTTCCATCTTTTTGCATGATTTCAATTTGTGTTCGGTGGCTATTTTTTTCTGGACGATAAAAATCATAGGGTAGATCATAGCTTGAATTGATTGCTGTGTAATATTTTGGATTATAGCCGACTTTTTCAATCAGAGATTTTAAATGACGGATAGTCACTGAATCGCGATTACCAGAAAATGTTGCAGATTTAAGTGGTTTTCGTATTAAAAAGCGGTTAGCTAAATCATTTAGAATGGGATCAGGCAACGAAGTCCATTGGGTGAAATACGTATTTAAAACACCATCATCCAAGCGTAAGTATTCTTGTAGCGAAAAATTTCCTTTGAAAAACGGCACCAACAATTGGGAATGTAATTGATAATCTTCTGGTTGTTGTTCGTACAATTCTTTGGCTCTATGAAGAAGATGATCTAAAATAACTTCCATACCACGAGAAACTGGGTGAAAGTAAACTTGAACATACATTTGATAACGACTAACAATATAGTCTTCTACTGCATGCATCCCATTCATCGCAAACGCTAACCCATCTTTATAAGGTCGAATAACTCTTAAAATTCTAGTTAAATCAAATGTTCCATATTCTGTTCCTGTAAAATAAGCATCGCGCAATAAATAATCCATGCGGTCAGCATCTATTTGACTGGAAATCATTTGAACAACTTGAGGATTCGGATATTGCTTGGTAATTACACTTGCTACTTTATCAGGAAAATCTGCTGAAACACGATTCAATATTTGGAAAACCTCTGTTTCAGGAGAAGTGATGATTTCTACTGTAATTGCTTCATGATCTGTGTTAAAAATATGTTCAAATGTATGAGAATAAGGTCCGTGACCAACATCATGAAGTAAGGCTGCACAAAGTGTTACTAAGCGTTCGTTATCATCCCAACCTTCTTCACCTAAACGTTCAGCTGAATAATTGCGTTGGAAGATGTCGCAAATACGGCGAGTTATTTCGTAAACGCCTACAGAGTGGGCAAAACGGCTATGTTCTGCACCATGAAAGGTAAATGAAGAGGTGCCTAATTGCTTGATTCTACGCAACCGTTGCACTTCTGCTGAATTGATCAAGTCTAAAATCACTTGATGTTGTACGTGAATATAATTATGAACGGGGTCTCGAAAGACTTTTTCAATCGGTAAAATTTGGTTCTTGTAAGGCGTCGGCATTATTTCACTCCTTTTATTTAAACTGTAGATTAATCCTTTTCTAGAAAAGATGAACGAAGTAGTAACATACGTAGATAAATCTATCTCAATAGTTCATTTCGCTGAATCATTTTGTCCATCTGTTTGTTCGTTTCAGTTGTAAACCATTCTGACGTCAATAATTGGGACAAGGTATGTTCATCAATAGTCAATGTCCCGTTAGTTAATAATACGTCGATTAAACGTTTTTTCACTTTATTTATTGTTAAAGGTTGTTGCAGCAAATCTTCTAAGTTTGCCATTACGGAAGGAACAACAGGCGGATAGCCATTTTTCCCGAAATCTTCATGCAAACTAGCTTGATAAAAACGGCAAACACTTTCACCACGCTTTTGCTGATCGCCATTGACACTTAAATAAATCATCACAGCTGTGCCGTCTTTCACTCGACGTTGCGCAATCCCTGCAAATTTTTTACCTGCAATGCTCAAATCAAAAGTTCCAGGGCAATAGGATTCTGTAATCTCAAAGGCTTCAATTAGGTGACTAGAATCCTCAAATGCATGTTTGATCCATTGCCACATAAAGGTGTAGGCTTCATCAATGCTAAGTTTTTTATGTTCCTGATTTGGAAGAATCAACGAAACATTTAGAATACCCTCATCAGCAATCACGCCCAAGCCGCCAGCATTACGGATCACAATATTATACCCATCTTGCTTCAAAGAAGCTAACCCATTTTTCAAATCAGGAACTCGAGTATCTTTCATTCCTAAAATCATCGCTTGATCAAGCTGCCAAAAATGAATGATCGGCTGTTGGTTGATCCCGGAAAACGTTGTTAACGTATCAGTTAGTGCAAAAGGAAGATAGTAGTCTTTTTCAGTCAAGCAAAACTGATCATATAAATAAATCGTATCGGTTGTAAAGAGCTGGTTTAAATTAGTCATCATCTTCTTCATCCTGTTTTACGCGTGACACGTAGTCTTTTACTTCTTTATTCATTTGATTATATTCATTCGTAAAACGCATTGGTTTACTAATAATCCTCATCGGCATGGTGGCTAAAAATTTACTAAAATCTTGTCTGGCTTCTTCAGTCAAACGCCCAGGTTTAGAAACTAAGCGTTCATATAAATAATGATAGAAATGATTCATTGCATCGATATCAATACTCATTTGATTATGGCACTCTTCACATTCAATACTGGAAATGATCTCGTTCATATATTGAATGTCATGAAGTGTTTCTTTTTGGCAATGCATGCAAAATAACATCGCTTCTTCATCGTGAAATAACATTTGTTTCCACCTCCATGCTCTATTATAAACGATTTAAAAGAAAAATCAGCTTATCTGAGCAGAAATGATGAGGAAAATGACGATTTTTTAAGGAAATTCAAAAAATACCTAGAAAATCTTGCTATCAGTTAAAGAAAGCTATAAAATGTTTACATATGATTTGTTAGGGAACAAATGTAAAAGGGGTGAAAAGATGAACCAAACGGTGGTCCAAGATCAACCAAACAAATGGATAGATGAGACAGAGGCATTGAAAAAAATGTGGGAAATTCGCATTTTTGAAGAAACGATTCAAGCACTTTTTGAAGCAGGAGAATTATATGGCACGATGCATCTTTGTATTGGGCAAGAAGCCACAGCTGTTGGTGGCACTGCTGTTTTAAAACAAAGTGATTGGATTGTCTCTACACATAGAAATCACGGACATTCTATCGCTAAAGGAACAAGCATCAGAAACATGTTAGCTGAGATGCTTGGAAAAAAAACAGGTACTAACGGCGGTAAAGGCGGTAGTATGCATATTGCAGATTTAGATGTTGGAAATTTAGGTTCAAATGGTATTGTTGGAGCTGGTTTTCCTATTGCTGCTGGAGCTGCATTAAGTGCTCAGATGCAAGGGACAGATCAAGTGGTGCTATGTTATGCAGGGGATGGCGCGACCAATGAAGGCAGTTTTCACGAAGCACTGAATTTAGCTTCTATCTGGCAGTTACCTGTTGTTTATTTCATTGAAAATAACCAATATGGGATGAGCAGCTCAATTGAACACATGGTCAATATCGATAAACTTTCTGAACGAGGGAAGAGCTATGGTATTGATGGCGTAACAATTGATGGCAATCATTTGGATGCTGTAACAGATGCTGTTGCAAAAGCAGTTGAAAAAGCTAGGAATGGCAATGGACCGACATTGATAGAAGCACTGACTTATCGCCATAAAGGGCACTCTAAATCAGATAAGCTGATGTACCGTTCAGAAGACGAATGTCGTCAATGGCAAGTAAATAATGATCCTATTTTACGTTTAGAAAAAGAAGTGATCCAAAAAGGGCTTCTTAATGAAGTGGCCATCCGAAAATTAGAACAGACGATTCGAAAAGAAATAGCTGACTTAGTTGCTTCAGTAAAACTTGACAGTGAGCCGACTATTGAGGATCTTTGGACACATGTCTATGCGGAGGATGAACAATGAGAACAATTAGTTATTTGCAAGCAATCAATGAAGCCTTAGACGAAGCATTAGCAGAAGATGAGCATGTTTTTCTTATAGGGGAAGACATTGGGGTTTATGGCGGAGGCTTTGGTGCCACTCAAGGTCTTCAGGAAAAATATGGCAAGCAAAGAGTTCGGGATACACCAATATCTGAAAGTGCAATCGCTGGTGCGGCAGTCGGCGCTGCTATGACAGGGATGCGTCCAGTAATGGAATTACAATTTTCTGATTTTATTACTGTAGCAATGGATCAACTCGTCAATCAAGCGGCTAAAATCCATTATATGTATAATGGAAAAGCCAAAGTTCCATTAGTAATGCGAACAGCAGCTGGTTCAGGAACAGGTGCTGCTGCTCAACATTCCCAAAGTTTAGAAAACTGGATGGCTCATATTCCCGGTCTAAAGGTAATTCAGCCGACCAATGCGTATGATGCCAAAGGGTTGCTTCATGCTGCAATAAAAGATAATAATCCTGTGATGTTCTATGAACATAAATTATTATATAAAACGAGCGGAAATGTCCCAAGCGAGCCATATACAATACCAATCGGTGTTGCAGACATTAAACGTACAGGTGATGATATAACGATCATCGCGACAGGAATTATGGTCAATAAAGCGTTAGAGGCTGCAGAAATTATGAAAGAAAAAGGAGTTTCTGTTGAAGTAGTCGATCCAAGAACTTTAGTACCGCTTGATAAAGAAACTATTTTGCGTTCGGTTAAAAAAACCAAACGAGTAATCGTTGCAACAGAAGCAGTGAAAAACAGTGGTTTTAGCGCAGAAATTACAGCAATTATAGCCGAATCTGACAGCGCTTTGGATCTAAAGAAACCAATTGTTCGTTTGGGTGGAGAATTTGTCCCAATGCCGGCGCAAAAAGTATTGGAAGCCCGTGCGACTCCACAAGTTGATTCACTAGTGAACGCTGTAGAGAAACTGATGGTAGAGATCGAGGCATAGTTTATGAAAATTAGTGAAGATCGTAGAAGAATGCTAAAAATCGTTACGATGTATTATGAACAAGGCTTGACTCAAGCTGTGATTGCTCAAAAGATGGGTGTTTCACGTCCCGTTATTTCTAAAATTCTTCAGCAAGCAAAAGAAATTGGAGTTGTTTCCATTTCAATCAAAGATGAGTCTGCTTATGCGGTAGAACTTGGCTTGCGATTGGAAAAAAAATATCAGTTAGATGATGTGATCGTGGTACCTGCAAGTGATCAAAGTCGAACAGATAGAATACAACTAGAAGTCAGTCGCTCCGCTTCGTTTTATTTAAAAGAACGACTAAAACCTGATATGAGTGTGGGCCTGTCGTGGGGCACAACGTTAGCTGATATGATCGATGAAATGCCGTATTGCTCATTTCCAACAATCAATGTTTGCCCGCTAGTTGGAGGTGTGTCAAGTGAACATCTCTATTATGATACAAATCATTTGGTTTTTAGATTAGCTGAAAAACTTAATAGTCGTTGCCAGTATTTTTACGGACCCGCACTAGCTGAGAGTATCGAATTAGCAGATGTTTTAAACAAGACCCAATTAGTTGGCAAAGCGCTGAAGCAAGCAAAAAATGTTGATTTTGCCATTATAGGCGTAGGTAATCCAAATGAAAGTTCTACATGGAAACGACTAGGTTATATAGAAACAAAGGAATTGGAAATCATAAAAAAAACAGGCGTCAAAGGAGACGCAGTAGCTTCCTTATTTGACAAAAATGGTCAAACAGTGAACAATGACATAAGTAAACGAATGTTAGGGATAAAAGTGGAAGATTTAGCGAGAATTTCAAATGTGATGGTGATTGGATGCGGTGAGGAAAAAGCTGAAAGCATTAAACCATTACTGCTTAGTAACTGTTGTACTATTTTAGTTATTGATCAGATGATCGCTGAGGCTTTGCTTTGAGATTGTTCATGAAAGCCATTCGGGATAAAAGAAAAATCTGATTGTAGCAAAGAACGTTTTATTTTCTATCAAGATTGGACGAATCTGCTACATTTTTAAATTAAGGAGAGTGCGTTAAATGGATTTATCACAAGGAACACCAGTATCTATTCAATTAAAAACAGTTGTAGATCAAGCTGGTGAGAAGAAAAATTTTTATTTTGACTTAGAGGGTCAAATCGTAAAAATGGGAGATACATTATATATACGATATAAAGAAGAGCAAGAAGAAGGCGATCCTGTACCTGTGACGATCAAAGTTGAACCAGATGGGAAAATTCAATTGATTCGAGCTGGCGGATTAAGAATGCGGTTAAAATTTGCCTATCAAGAACGCTTAGATACGAGTTATAAAACACCTTATGGTTTATTCCAAATCACTACATTTACTCGTAATTTACGTTTTAGTTTAAAGGATCAACCGATAGCTGGAAGCATCTTGATTGACTATGATTTATATTCTCAAGCTGAAAAAATCGGGGAATATCATTTAGAATTAGAATTTACTGCGTAATTATGAAAGAATCAATTGATTTTTTCTTGATGTTTTTGTATGATAAGGAGTAGACTGTGAAAGGACGTGTACCGTTTGGAAATTAATGTATTTGACGGGTTGAACAAAGATGAACTATCCATGATCGAAGTTGCGCACGCAATTTTAGAACAACGTGAAGATGTGATGGACTTCTCTGATTTAGTAAACCAAATTCAAAATTATCTTGGAAAATCTGACAGCGAAATTCGTGACTCTTTAGCACAATTTTATACTGACTTAAATATTGATGGCAGTTTTATCTCTCTTGGAGATAACCGTTGGGGCTTGCGCTCATGGTATCCAATCGATTCTATCGACGAAGAAGTAACACACGGTTTGGATGAAGACGAAGAAGACAAACCACGCCGTAGAAAACGTAAAAAAGTCAATGCCTTTATTATTGATGCCAATGATGAAGATGTGATCGACTATAATGATGATGATCCGGAAGATGCTGAATTAACTGGTGATGACGACGATATTCTTTATGATGATGACGATGAAGAAGATGAAGAGATCAAAGCCTACAATTCTGATCTTCAAGAAATCGGAGCAGATTCTGACGATGAAGAAGAAGTATTGCCAGGAATCGAAGAAGATCTTACAATTATCGATGAAGATGATGTAGATGATGATTTCGATGATGAGGATGAATACGCAGATCCTGTAGAAGAAGAATAATGATAAATATGAGTGTTCTGTAAGAAAGAGCACTCATATTTTTTGTGTTTCGCACAGCTGAAAGAGTATAGGATTCGATTTTTTTGTTTATAAGAAAAAAATCGATCAAAATGATTGACAAATGGTCTATATCTTTGTAAACTATGACTGTTAACAAAACACGAATAGCGTTTTCATGTGACTAGATAATACTAGGCATGGAAGAATTTCATTAAAATATGATATACTCATATTTTGACGGGATTGTTCTATGCTTTTTTTGTTGTCTTATAACAAGGAAACGGACAATCTACTTCTGCAGAAGAGGAATGTTTATGAAAATCAAAAAGGTGCTCAATCAAAATGCGGTGCTCGTCCTTGATGAAGGACAGGAAAAAGTGGCTGTTGGTAAGGGCGTCGGGTTTAACAAAAAGAAAAATGATTTGTTATTCCCGCAACAAGTGGAACGAATGTTTGTAATGGAACCTGAAGGCTTGAAAAAGCTTCAAGTTTTACTATCACAAATTGATGAACAGTATTTTTTTGTCACAGAAGAAATCATCGCTCATGCTGAAACGATTCTTGGTGAGAAACTGAATGAACATATCAATATCGGTTTAAGTGATCACATTGCGTTTGCCGCAGAAAACATCCAAAATAATATCATTGTGAGAAATAAGCTTTTAAATGAAATCGAGATTCTTTACACGGAAGAGTTCTCAATCGCACAATGGGCAGTGGACTATTTGACGCAAACGTTAGGAATTCCTTTTAGCTATGACGAAGCAGGGTATATCGCAATCCATATTCATAGTGCTCGTAGCGGTCGTACAGATAATAGTAAAAGTATCCGCGAAGTTACAATTGTTTCAGAAATTATTCATTTGATCGAACAAGAATTAGGGATCGATATCCATGATGAGAAGATGAGTCTAAGCTATTCACGATTAGTCAATCATTTACGTTTGTTTATTCACCGTTTTCAACAAAGTCAATATGCAGTATTGGATGATGAAATTTTGGATATTGTGCGGAAGAAGTACGCAGAAAGTTACGAAATTTCGAAAAAAGTTCAAGTTTTGTTAATGAGAAATTTTCACTATCAAGTACCAAACGAAGAATTAGGTTATCTAGCTATTCACATCGAACGGCTAAGGATGATCAAATAAAAGACAAGGGGAGATACAAAAATGAAAGCTTATATGCAAAGAATGGGACGCTCGTTGATGCTTCCTGTAGCGGTATTGCCAGCAGCTTCTCTACTAGTAGGGATTGCAAACTGGATCGTTGGGACAGTTGGACCAAGTGCAGCTACAACATTTTTAATGAATGGCGGTTTAGCTATTCTTGATAACTTAGCATTACTGTTTGCAGTTGGTTTGGCATTAGGTATGTCAAAAGATAAAGACGGCGCCGCAGCTCTTGCAGGTTTAGTCGCTTATTTGGTACCTAAGACAGTTTTAGGTACAGCTTCTGTACAAGCGATTATGGGATTAAGTGACATTGCAGATGTAAACCCAGCTTTTAACAGCATGGGAAATAACGTTTTTGTTGGTATTATTGCTGGTTTAACTGCTGCAGCAATGTATAATCGTTTCTCAAACGTAAAATTACCAATGGCACTTTCATTCTTTAGTGGGAAACGTTTAGTTCCGATTATGTCAGCTATTGCTATGTTGGCAATTTCTTTTGTATTATTGTTTATTTGGCCAGTTGTTTATAATGGTTTAGTATCATTTGGTGAAGCGATCTCTAGCTTAGGATTTGTTGGAGCTGGTTTATATGGATTCTTCAACCGTCTGTTGATCCCAACAGGACTACACCATGCCTTGAACTCAGTTTTCTGGTTTGACGTTGCAAATATCAACGATATCGGTAATTTCTTAGCAGGACAACAAGCATTAGATTCAGGCAAAGCAATTATTGGTCAAACAGGTATGTATCAAGCTGGATTCTTCCCAGTAATGATGTTTGGTTTACCAGCTGGAGCGTTTGCTATTTACCAATGTGCTCGTCCAGAGAAGAAAAAAGTAACAGCTTCATTAATGTTAGCAGCAGGTTTTGCGGCATTCTTTACAGGTGTAACTGAACCATTAGAATTCTCATTCATGTTTGTTGCATGGCCTTTGTATGTTGTACATGCAGTACTTACAGGTTTATCATTAGCATTCGCTGCATTCATGCAGTGGACTGCCGGATTCGCATTTAGTGCTGGTTTTGTTGACTTCTTCTTAAGTCTTAAAAATCCAGTTGCAAATCATCCAATGATGTTAGTTGTTCAAGGATTAGTAGTAGCTGTTATTTATTACTTCGCATTCCGTTTTGCAATCACTAAATTTAATTTAATGACTCCAGGACGCGAAGAAGGCGACGGCGAAGAAACACCTGATTTAGATACTACTGGTGATAATAAATTTGCTGTATTAGCAAACAAAATCTACCAAGGTCTAGGTGCAGATGCAAACGTTACTTCAATCGATAATTGTACCACTCGTTTACGTTTAACAGTTAAAGATACAAGTAAAGTCGATCAAGCAAAAATCAAAGCAACTGGGGTTCCAGGAGTGAAAGTGATCGATGATAAGAACATTCAAGTAATCGTTGGGACAGAAGTACAATTTGTAGCGGATGAAATGACTAAACTTCGCAATGGTGCTACACCAGTTACATCAGGTGAACCTGTAAAAAAGCCTGAAGTAAAAACAGAAGCACCAAAAGCAACTGCTAAGGATTCTGAATTATACGCTGTTGCAAACGGAAAAGTTATTCCAATTTCTGAAGTACAAGATGATGTTTTCTCAGCTAAAATGATGGGTGACGGTTTCGCAGTTATCCCAACTGATGGTGAAGTAACAACTCCTGTTGCAGGTAAAATCACTAGTATCTTCCCAACAAAACATGCTTTAGGAATCCAAACAGATTCAGGTATTGAAGTATTGTTGCACATGGGCTTAGACACCGTTGAGCTGAAAGGTGCACCTTTCACTTTACATGTTGAAGAAGGTCAAGTAGTGAAACAAGGGGATAAAATAGCAACAATCGATTTAGCAGCTTTAGAAACTGCTGGTAAAAAATCTGATTTGATCGTTGTATTTACAAATCAAGATGTTGTTGAAAACTACGACTTAACAAAAGCAAATCAAACAGTTTCTGCTAATGATTTAATTGGTAAAGTAACTGTAAAATAAGAAATCAAGAGCTACCTGAGAGCATTCTCGGGTAGCTCTTTCTTTTCTTGCTTTATTTTTTTACTGTGATATGGTTAAAGTGTACTTGTTTTATGTTATTTAGCAATGCGTGCTAGTCATTCAGGAAAAAGTATCTGCACCAATTCTTCTGTCATGACTGAACAAGCCCGCTAAGCTTTTTAATTTAGGAGGAGATTACCTTGCATGAATAAGGCTGGACACAAAGAAGTGCCAGTTAATGATCATACGGTTTCTTTGTGTCATATTTGATAAATATGATGAAAATGAAGGAGCAGATTCAAATGATTATTGTTAAAGGAAATAACCCAAGAAAAGTCGAAAAAATTTGGGAATTAGTAAAAAAAGAGCATACAGGACAAAAAGTGGCAATTATTGGGTATCCTGGCGGAATTCCGCATAATTTTATTCGAACGAAGCAAATGTCTGCCTATGAAACAATGACAAAACACAATACACTTGACGATTTAGCGCGCTTTTTAAAAGAAACAAAAGATCGATTTGAAGCAATCATCGTCTATATTGATTGTGACTCTCATTTGATAGAATCAATAAAGGAAGTAACGCAGTTTTATAAAGAAAAATTTATCTTGACTGTTTATGATGAATTAGCGTATGAGCAAGTGATTGATGAATAAATAAGGTGGTAAATGTATGAAAGAGAACATTGAACAATTGTTGGTATTAATCGAAAAATTTCAAACAGAGGATCTTTCCTTAGACGAAGCAATCAAACTTCGTCGCTTATCAGCGGAATTCGCTAATGTTTGCGGTGAAGCTGTTGAGCAAAAGATGGATCAATTTTATAAAAAATAAATGTTAAAATGACTGAGAGGTTGCTTCTGTCCCTAACGTTTATCCAGATTCCATGTGAGTGGGACATGACTTGAAGAGTGATGTCCCACTCACTTTTTTTATTTTTAACAAATCCCTCTTACTTATAAATAGTAAGCAAATAACTTGTACATTTTTCGAAAAGGCATATAATAAGGATATAAAGGTCAGAGATGGTCAGTTAACGAATGAACATCTACTCAACCTTTAACCAAAATAGGAGGTTTGTAAAATGGCAAAACAACATTATGACAGAAGTAAACCACATGTAAATATCGGCACAATTGGACATGTCGATCACGGGAAAACAACATTGACCGCTGCAATCACAACAGTACTAGGGAAAAAAGGCCTAGCAAACCCGCAAGACTATGCTAGTATTGATGCAGCACCGGAAGAACGTGAACGTGGAATTACAATTAACACATCACATGTAGAATATGAAACACAAGCTCGTCATTATGCACATATCGATGCACCAGGACACGCTGATTATGTTAAAAACATGATCACAGGTGCAGCACAAATGGATGGTGCGATTTTAGTTGTATCAGCAACTGATGGACCAATGCCGCAAACAAGAGAACATATCTTGTTATCTCGTCAAGTTGGGGTAAAACATCTAATTGTGTTTCTTAATAAAATAGACTTAGTTGATGACGAAGAATTGATAGATTTAGTTGAAATGGAAGTTCGTGAGTTACTCAATGAATATAATTTTCCTGGTGATGATATACCAATCATCAAAGGATCTGCTTTGAAAGCTCTACAAGGTGATCCTGCAGCTGAAGCTGCAATCAATGAATTGATGGACACGGTGGATGAGTATATTCCAACCCCAGAAAGAGACACAGACAAACCATTGTTATTACCAGTGGAAGATGTCTTTTCAATTACCGGTCGAGGCACAGTTGCATCTGGTCGTATCGATCGAGGAAAAGTAAGCGTTGGGGATGAAATCGAAATTGTCGGTATCAAACCTGATACACAAAAAGCTGTGGTTACAGGAATTGAAATGTTCCGTAAAACGTTAGATTACGGAGAAGCTGGTGATAATGTTGGTGTTCTTTTAAGAGGAATCACTCGTGATGAAATTGAACGTGGTAAAGTTATCGCAAAACCTGGTTCAATTACACCACATACAAAATTTATCGCAGAAGTTTACGTATTGACGAAAGAAGAAGGCGGACGTCATACACCATTCTTTACGAATTACCGTCCGCAATTTTATTTCCGTACAACAGATGTGACAGGTGTTGTAGAATTGCCAAATGGTGTTGAAATGGTGATGCCAGGAGACAATGTGACGATTGATGTCGAATTGATTCATCCAATTGCGGTAGAACAAGGAACAACCTTCTCTATTCGTGAAGGCGGTAGAACAGTTGGATCTGGTATTGTTACTGAGATTCAAAAATAGACTAAAAACACAAGGTTGGGATGTGACTCATAGAGTTGTGTCCCAATCTTGTGTTTTTTTAGTGATAATATGCATTTGCCCAGATTTAATTTATGCTATACTATTTGCAAAAAGAATGGAGTGATGAGGATGAAAGCTACTTTTTTAAGAGTTGATGCATTTACAACTACTCAAGGACAAGGGAATCCAGCTGGTGTGGTTTTAGATGGTGATGTATATACTACTGAAGAAATGCAGAAAATCGCAAAAAACATCGGATTTAATGAAACAGTTTTTGTATGTGAGAGCGATATAGCAAAAGTTAAATTAAGATATTTCACCCCAGGACATGAAACCCCTTTGTGCGGTCATGCAACAGTAGGAGCAATTTTTGCTTTATATAACGGGAAAAAAGATCTGCAATTGGACATTGAAACGGGTGCTGGAATTTTGCCAATTAAATATGAAAATAAAACACAGCAAATCACAATGAAACAAGCCCAACCTCGCTTCATCGATTTTGCTGGTGATAAAGAAGCACTTTGCAAAAGTTTAGAAATCGAGCTTGAAGATCTTCATTCTCAATTACCCATTCAATATGGCAATACAGGATCGTGGACCTTACTTGTACCAGTAATCAATCCAGCTGTTTTAGACAAGATGAAGCCAAATCAAGAGCTATTTCCGCAGATTATGAAGGAGATCCCTCAATCATCAATCCATCCATTTGCAGTTGATTCAGAAAAAGAAGGAACATTTATCGCTAGACATTTTTCATCGCCATTTTCAGGAACAACAGAAGACTCAGTAACTGGAACAGCCTCCGGAGTGATGGGTGCATATTCTTTGAACCATATCTACACAAAGTATGAAGACAAAAAAATCAGTGTCTTCCAAGGACGCCATGTTCAAAAGGAAGGGACTGTTCTAGTTCATGTGAAAAAAGGGGGACAAGGTCTTCATGAAGTTAGTATTTCAGGGACAGCGTGTTTGAATGGTGAATTTGAAGTGACTATAGGCAAATAAAAAAACGGTTGGAATCAGAAGCAACTATTACGCTACTGATTTCAACCGTTTATTTAAATTGATTATGTCCTAAAATCAAATAGATGTGTTATCTATCTGTTTATTTATCGTTGATATCTGTTTCTAAGAATACGACGAACGCCGTGTATTTTCTTTTGTTTTTCAATTGGTGCATTGTCGATGATCAATAATGCAATCATGACATAGGCGATAAAACTTTCTCTCGAATAGAGTGTGTATCTAGAGACCCAATTGGCCGCATATTTCTCTTTATAATCCCGCAGACCTTGGAATGAGTAGAATCTAGAACCAAATTCATAAACCAGATAAGCAATTCGCTCTTGCACAAAGCTTTTTTTAGAGGTTCCCACATTGGATAGGGGAGCCATTCCAAGATTAAAGTAGGTAAAACCTTCTTCTTTCATATAAGTGAATAAAGAAACAAAAAGGTAATCCATCACACCAGAAGGAGCCTTTTTACTATATCTCATTAAATCAATAGTTCCTTCTTCTTGAGTGTAGGTCGGCATGATATTTGCAAAAGCAACAATTTGATTATTTTGATCTTTAGCAACAGCTATTTTTCCTCTTTGTAGATAGCTTTCAGAGAAGAAGCCTAAAGAAAAGCCTTTTTCTTTACGGCTGCCAAGCCACTCGTCAGAAACGTCTTTTAGCTCTTGCATCAATTTTTGCGAAAATGGTGGTTCAATCACTTCAAAATGATAATTTTCTTTAGTAAAACGATTCATGACCGCGCGTTCACTTTTCATTTTCTTTCCTGATAAGGTGAAGTTTGGTAAGTCTACATGTGCTTCTTCGCCCATCTTAATGAAATCATACCCAAATTCGTGTAAAAACATCACTACTTCTTCAGACGCTTCATAGAAAACTGGAAGATACCCCCATTGATCCGCTTCATTAATGAACTGTTCAAGGGCTTTAGGAAAGTCTTCTTTTTTTCCAGAGGGATCACCCATCACGATACATTTATTGTTTAACGTTTTAAACTGTAATAGAACTGTATCTTCGTTTTCTTGGTCGGTGTAGATATACATATCTTTATCCTTTAGAAAAATCAATTGACTATCCGTGTTTCCACCATATGTGTTCAAAAGAGTGAGCGCTCGTTCTTCATCTAATTCAGCCCCCATTTGGTATCTTCCGCCTTCAAGATAACGAATAAATAAATAACTAAATAGTGTGACTAATAAAATACCTATAAAACCGGAAAACCAAATTTTCTCCGAGGGAAAGAAAAAGAATGAGATAAAATGACTTTTATGATGAGGAAATGAAGGTGAATTATAGACACCAATCACAATATACAAAATAGTCAATGCTAGGAAAATAATTCCGTCGATTGTGATCATTTCCCAAGAATACACGAGTTGTTCCCTGAATAATTCTCTTTTTGAAAAAATAATGATGATCAATAGAAGGCTGAGAAAAATGATGACACCCCAACTGAAATCTATAATAAACGTATACAATAAAGTTACTAAGATCAAACCAATTGTTGGCAAATAAGCACGTTTTACTCTGGCAGCAATTCCTCGCCCTGTAATAAGCAATAAAAAACCTAACAAAATTGCTGGAAGCTGTGTAATAATGTGAAACGAGAGCGGGTTTAATTGTTTCAACCAACTAAACTGACTGAACGCTTCTGGAATCGTAGCTGAAAGTACGATCATTATTCCGGAAAAATACATCAGGAAAACAACGAACTTATGGGCTAACTCTGTCGATAATTCTCTGGGGATACCAGAATAACGTGTATTTAAACTATGACTCAGATTTTTTATAAAAAAGACAGCGCCAATAATAAAAGGCACAATATAATAAAACAAACGATATAATAATATCCAAGCAATAATAACTTCTCGATTGATTCCTAAAGCTGATAAGCCGATAATCATCATAATGTCGAAACTACCTAGCTCACCTGGAATCATAGAAACGATCCCAATCACAGAAGCAGCAATAAATAAGGGAATCACTTGTAATGGATTCATTTGGACACCCATCAACATACCAATTAATAAAAAGCTACCTAAAACACCTGACCACTCTAAAAATGAAGTCAAAATAAGTCCGATGCGTGTCTGTTTATCAATATCGCCAATATAATCATCTTTTTTAATAAGGCTTGCAATCAGAACAACAGGAAAATATAACCCGCCTCCGATCAGCCAAATCCAATATTGCTGCAAGTAGTCATTTGTATGACCAAACATGACTAGGAAAAAAGCAATCAGACTATAGATGGATAGCCCGGACATTAAGAAGATCAGAATTTTAGAGAGTGCCCGAACAACTAATTTACCATCTTTTTCTTTTCCATAAAATTCTGAGCGTAATCCGATGCTGACCAATCCGCCAAAGCCAGCGATATTATTGATCGTATTGATCATCCAACTGCTTTCTATAAGGAAAATCTTCTTTGGTTTTTGGTTCAAAATTTTGTTAAGAATCAAGTCATAACCAATCATTGGAAAAACAGCGACCAGACCAATTAGGAACATCAAAGCAATTTTCCAAAAGGCAAGATCTTGAAAAATATCAGTAAGCTGTTCGAAGGAGATCGTCTTACTGATAGAAAGTAATTCACGAAAAACAATCACCACTACAGAAAAAATAAAAATTGTTTTAAAATAGCCAGTGTGATCTTTGATCCATTGAAGTATTTTTTTCATTATTAGCACCTACTTTTCATTTAAGAATGTCAAAATTTCTTGATTAAATGTTTTTGGATCTTTTTTAGCGAATGAATGTCCTCGTTTGGGAACTAGAACAAAAGAAGCATTAGGAATTTCTTTTGCTAAATAGATAGAATGAGTTTGTTTGATAATATCATGTTTGCCGACGATTACTAAAGTTTTAGCCGTTAAGCGTTGTAAATCTGAGCTTGAAATACCAATATTTTTAGTCAATAAATGAACTATAAGCAGTTGTTTCTTGGCTTTCTCACTAAACAAAGAGAATAAACGCAGAAAAGCGTCTTCAATAGCTGTGACGATTCTTATAGGAAAAATAACACCTTGAACCGTTGTATTCCCAGCATTTAGCACTAATCGATGGATCATTTTAGGGTATTTCTTAGCAAAAACCATTGCTAGATTGGCACCATCGCTAAAACCGACGATATTTGCTTGAGCAATGTGTTCTTGATCCATTATCATGTGAAGATCATCTGCCATTTGTTCAAAAGAAAGGGTGGTGCTATTATTTGTTGAACGCCCATGACCGCGACTATCAACTGTAAAAACTTTGAAATAACGGCTAAATTCAGGGACTTGTTTTTTGAAATACTTTCCACTACCACCGTTTCCATGGAGAAGGAACAAAGGAAACCCTTGCCCAGAAACTTCATAATAAATCAAACTTTTATCAGTCGTTAATAAAATCTTTTTTTGTTTTTCCATTACCTTACCACCTATCTTGTTTAGTATATCGGTTTTTGATTAGATTTTAAACTGAAATGAGTAAAATAAAATCTCAAATTTTTATTAAAGAATAGTAAAGAATCCGCCTTTTTTTAGATTTTTTTTCAATAATAACGTATGATAAAAGCTACCTCAAAAAAGTTTGGATGATAAAATGGGCAAATTGATGAAATTCATAAAAAAATTAATAATACTACTATTGCTGTTATTGATAATCGGTTTAGGGTACTTTGGATTTAAAATACGCCAAAATGTTCAGCAAGTAATGACCTATGAAACTGAAGTAGAGCAAGCAGTGAAAGAAAACAATATTCCTAAATACAAAAATTTAGTTTTAGCAATTATTTATACTGAATCAAAAGGCCGTACAGAAGATTTGATGCAAAGCAGCGAGAGTGCATACGGCGAACGGCAAATGATCGGCACCACAAAAGAAAGTATTGATACAGGCGTAGCTTTTTTAGCTCAGTCGATAGAACAAGCTACTACGGCAGGCTGTGACATTTCGACGGCTGTTCAAGCATATAATTTTGGGTTAGATTATATTGAATTTGTAAAAGAGCGTGGGGGAAAAAATTCTGTTCGACTCGCAGAAGAATACTCCAAAGAAATTCTATCTCCATTATTAGGAAACTCAAATCAAACAATGTATCGCTATTATCGTCCGCAAGCTTTAGTCTATAACGGTGGTTTTCTTTATAGTAATGGAGGAAACATGTTTTATGCAGATATCGTTAAAATGAATCAACAATTTATAAAATGGTTACAGTGATTCTAATACAAAAAATACTGATCCTTAAGAATATCGTCTATTAAGTCGTTCGATTTCTTGAGGATTTTCTTGAAGTTCTTTCCATTAACAAGTAAACTAAAGAAGGTGTATTTTTAACAAGGAGAAAGTAGGGAACCAAATCCATGGTAAATAAGTTTGATATAAAACAAGGTCTGACTCAGTCAGAAGTGGAAGAACGAAAAAAACAAGGATTACAAAATGATTATGAAGAAAATGTAGCTAAGTCAACAAAAGATATTATTTATGATAACGTAATGACGCTGTTCAACTTTTTAAACTTTGCAATCGCAATTTGCTTGTTTTTTGTTGGCGCGTATTCCAATTTAGCGTTTTTAGCGATTATCTTAGTGAATATGGGTATGGGAATCTATCAAGAAATCCATGCGAGAAATCTCGTACAGAAATTATCGATTGTTGCTAAAGAAAGTATTCATGTTATTCGAGATGGCCATGAGTCAGAAATCGACACCAAAGAATTGGTAATGGACGATATTGTATTGATTTCTGCTGGTGAACAAGTCCCATCTGATATGGAAGTTTTAGAAGGAAAAGCAGAAGCAAATGAAGCTTTATTAACTGGTGAGTCTGACTTGATTGAGAAGACAGAAGGTGATGTTTTGTTATCCGGTAGTTTTCTAGCAAGTGGTCAAGTGTATGCAAAAGTCATTCATGTCGGGGCAGACAATTACGCTGTTAAAATAACAGCAGAAGCTAAAGTGCATAAGCCGATTCAATCAGAATTAGTTAATTCAATCAGAAAAGTATCAAAATTTACGAGTTTAGTGATTATTCCTTTAGGGATTATTCTGTTCTTAGAAGGTTTCATGATTCGTGATTCCGGGATGAAAGCTTCAGTTGTCGCTTCGGCAGCAGCTCTTCTTGGAATGTTGCCAAAAGGCTTGGTATTATTGATCAGTATTGCTTTAACGACAGGTGTAGTGAAGTTAGCTAAGAAACGAATTCTTGTTCAAGACATGTACTCGATTGAAACCTTAGCTCACGTTGATACACTTTGCTTAGATAAAACAGGAACGATCACCGAAGGAAAAATGAAAGTTCAAAAAGTTGAGATATTGCACGCGAACTATCATGAAAATTTCCCGCAAATTATTGGGAGTTACTTAGCAGAAAGTACAGATAACAATATCACGATGCAGGCAATCCGCGATCATTTTGAGTTATCTAATCGATATGGCGCTACGAAAACCTTATCGTTTTCTTCAGAGCGTAAATGGGGAGCAATCGAATTTAATGAATTAGGAACGGTGTACCTGGGTGCCCCTGAAAAGTTAGTTGCCGCTGAACGAATTCCAAAAGAAGTATTAGAAGCACAAGAGAATGGTTATCGAGTATTGATGTTAGGAATCGCGGAAAACACTCCGTTTGATGAAGACAATATGCCCTATCTAGAGCCATTAGCAGTTTTAGAAATCGATGACCCAATTCGTCAAAATGCGAATGAAACGTTAGCTTATCTTCGAGAAGAAGGCATCGACTTAAAAGTAATTTCTGGCGATAATCCTGTGACTGTTTCAAATATCGCTCGCCGTGCTGGTCTTTTCGGTTATGAGTCTTATGTTGATTTATCTACAATGGTAACAGAAGAAGAAGTGCGTCAAGCAGTTCATGAATATACTGTTTTTGGTCGAGTATCTCCACAACAAAAGAGAACCATCGTTAGAGAACTGAAAGATAACGATCATGTAGTAGCTATGACAGGTGACGGTGTGAATGATGTATTAGCACTGAGAGAAGCAGATTGTAGTATCGCTATGGCAGAAGGTGATGGGGCAACGAGACAGATTTCCAATTTAGTCTTATTGGACTCAGATTTCACTACATTACCGGATGTGTTGTTTGAAGGTCGACGTGTGGTGAACAATGTCACAAAAGTTGCAAGTATTTTCTTTATAAAAACGATTTATTCGTTTATTTTATCAATGATTTGTGTGTTTACTACTGTTGCATTTCCATTTATTCCTATTCAAATCACATTGATTGATTTGGCAATCGAAGGTTATCCAGCATTCTTCTTATCATTTGAAGGCGATAAACGAAAAGTGAAAGGGAAGTTTTTACCGACCGCTTTAAGGAATGCCTTTGTCAATGCAGTCTTGGTTGTGGTAAATATTGTTGCTGTTTACTTAATCGCACCAGGTCAAGGATTTTCACAAATGGAAACAACGACATTAATGTATTACTTGTTGATCGGTATTAGCAGTATGGCAGTGGTTCGAGCATGTTTGCCGTTTAACCCATTACGAATCTTTTTAGCTATTACAACAGTTGGCGGCATCTATGTCGCAGCTATGCTTTTTCACAGCATTCTAGAAGTTGGCTTTTTAAATCAGCAAACCTTACCGCTTTTTGCAGTTATGATGTTAATTAATATTATTGTGCGTATTGCTATAGGTCTTGTTCAAATGAAAAGATCTGGTAAAACAGTCAAAGATTTATAAGAAAAAGTGAAGCTGGGATATAACTAATAGAGTTGTATCTCGGCTTCTTTACTGATATTTGTTTTAGATACTTTTCAAAGAAGGACGAAATCATGAAAATAAAGATGCAATTTACTTGAAAATTACGTGTACTATGATACAATGAAACATGTGTAATTGTGTCTTTTGAAAATCGCGCTGAAGGTTTCAGTGCTTTTTTACTGACTGATCACGTGAATTAGCTTTTGGCTATTTTTTGGAGGTGAGAACAGTGGCACAAAGAATTCCTCAAGAAGTCATCGAGGAAGTAAGACAACGTACGAATATTGTGGAAGTTGTTGGACAGTATGTTCAATTGAAAAAATCCGGCAAGAATTACATGGGTTTATGTCCGTTTCATGAAGAACGTTCCCCTTCATTTTCAGTAGCAGAAGACAAACAAATTTTTCATTGTTTTGGCTGCGGAAAAGGCGGAACTGTTTTTAATTTTCTGCAGGAAATAGAAGGAATCAATTTCCCAGAATCAGTACGAAGAGTGGCTGAACTAGAACAGATTCCTGTAAATATTGACTGGGTCAGTACCAGCGATACAGAAACAACAGAAAATCTACAAAATCGTAAACTAATCGAACTGCATAAAAAAGCTGCAGATTTATACCACCATGTTTTGATGAATACACAAATTGGAGAACCTGCTTTGAATTATTTGTTGGAGCGTGGTTTGACAAAAGAACTTATCGAAACATTCAAAATTGGCTTTGCACCTCAAAAACGTGATTTCTTAAATCAAGTATTCCAAAATGAACAAGTGGCTGAAGAGTTATTTAAAGAGTCAGGTTTGTTTATTCAAAGGGACAATGGAGAATTTTTAGACCGTTTTTATCAGCGTGTAATGTTTCCAATCAACGACGATCGTGGGAATGTGATAGCTTTTTCAGGAAGACTACTCAAAACAGAAGATTTTCCTGGGGACGATATGCCAAAATATTTAAATAGTCCCGAAACAGTTTTGTTTAATAAAAGAGATACGTTGTTCAACTTTGATAAAGCTCGTAAAGAGATACGCAAAGAAAATACCGTGTTTTTATTTGAAGGATTTATGGATGTTATTGCGGCTTGGCAAGCAGGAATAACTAGTGGTGTTGCTTCGATGGGAACTAGTTTGACCAATGAGCAAATTCGTAAGCTTGAACGAGTAGCAAAAGAACTTGTCGTTTGCTACGATGGTGATACAGCTGGCGTAGAAGCCACAAATCGTGCGATATCTTTGTTAGGTGAGCATAGCCGTTTTCAACTGAGTATTGTCAGTATTCCGGAAAAACTGGATCCAGACGAATATTTACGGAAATACGGTAATGAGTCATTTCGAGAGTTAGCACTTCATGGTCGAGAGACTGTGTTTAGTTTTAAAATGCAATACCATCGTTTGACTAGAAATATGAACAACGAAAAAGAACAGCTCGATTATGTGAATGATTTATTGAAAGAATTGATGTTGGTACAATCTCCATTAGAAAGAGATCGTTATCTAAACCAATTAGCTCAAGAATTTCAGTTATCTTTTCATTCTTTAGAAGAGCAGTTAAAACAGCTTGAAACGCAACAGCGCTCAACGAAAAGAAGAGAACGGCAGCAACAAGATGTACCACCGCCGCAAGATTTTGAAATGGAAGGTATGTTGGAACCGCCGGAGATGTTTGAAGAAGCAAGTACTCCGTCAGTGCAAAACAAACTACCATTGACACAAGTCGAAAAAGCGGAACGTACATTATTATATCGTTTGATGAATGAACAAAGTGTCAGAAATCAAATGATGCAGCTCGCTGATTTTAATTTTGCACATGATCAATATCAGGAACTATACTTATTGTTAGATAGTTACATGAGTGTTCACGATGATTTTCTACTTGCTGACTTTTTAGATTATTTAAAAGAAGCCGCAATCAAAAAATTGGCGATCGATATTTCGTTACAGACAATTTCAGAAGAAAGTTCTGAAAGAGAGATTGCTGACGTGATAAGAGTGATTGGTAATTCCAGTTTGGAAGATCAGCTCAAGGAAAAACAACTGCAAAAAAAAGAGGCAGAACGCATTGGTAACAAACAATTAGTTGATGAATTAGCAATCGAAGTTGTCAACTTAGTAAAACAATTGCAAAAAAGTCGTACAGCGTCATAAGAATAAATTCTTGCGATAACGTATTTGACTATTATTTATAGCTTTAGCCGAATGGAAAAATGAAGGGGGCCTTCTTTCATGGAAAAAGAAACAGAAAAAAAATATGCAGCTGCATTGGCAGCCTTTATCAAAGAAAACAAGCCTAAAGGTAATGTTTTTTATGATGATCTAACAAACAAATTAGCAACACCGTTTACATTGAATGCCGATGAAATGGAAAAATTGATTCAAAAAGTTGAAGATGCTGGTATCAGTGTAGTCGATGAAAATGGCGATCCAAGTGAACATAGTCTTAAAAAAGACGTAAAAGTTGCTGAAAAAGCCCAAATGGAAGATTTATCTGCCCCGACAGGTGTTAAAATTAATGATCCTGTTCGTATGTATTTAAAAGAAATCGGACGTGTTCAGTTATTAACTGCCGCAGAAGAAGTAGAATTAGCCCTAAAAATCGAAGAAGGCGATCAAGAAGCGAAACAACGCTTAGCTGAAGCTAACTTACGTTTAGTTGTTTCGATTGCTAAACGTTACGTAGGACGCGGTATGCAATTTCTTGATTTGATCCAAGAAGGAAATATGGGTCTAATGAAAGCAGTTGAAAAATTTGATTACCGTAAAGGGTTCAAGTTTTCAACCTATGCAACATGGTGGATTCGTCAAGCCATCACTCGTGCGATCGCTGACCAAGCAAGAACCATTCGAATTCCTGTGCATATGGTAGAGACAATCAACAAATTGATTCGTATTCAACGTCAATTATTGCAAGATTTAGGTAGAGAACCAACACCAGAAGAAATCGGTGCTGAAATGGATCTACCTACTGAAAAAGTACGCGAAATCTTAAAAATCGCACAAGAGCCAGTTTCTTTAGAAACCCCAATCGGTGAAGAAGACGATTCTCATCTTGGCGACTTCATTGAAGACCAAGATGCGACAAGTCCAGCTGAACATGCAGCTTATGAGTTGTTGAAAGAACAACTAGAAGATGTATTGGATACATTAACAGACCGTGAAGAAAATGTATTACGTTTACGATTTGGTCTAGATGATGGACGTACACGCACATTAGAAGAGGTTGGTAAAGTATTTGGCGTGACTCGTGAACGGATTCGTCAAATCGAAGCAAAAGCACTACGCAAATTACGCCATCCTTCTCGTTCTAAACAATTAAAAGATTTCCTAGAATAAGAAGTTTTTCTTAAAAATTTGAACGGCTCTTTTCGATTTTTTTCGGAAAGGGCTGTTTTTAACAATCGTAACAAAAAAGTTAGATAGTACATATTGGAAGAAACGCGATTTTGTGGTAGATTAGATTTACGAATGTGTAGAATGTGAGGCGGAATGAATGACGAAACAATGTCCGAATTGCGGATCTGAAATAGATAACAAAAAAGAAACATGTCCAAAGTGTGGTCATTCTTTTAATGAAGACCAACTTAACGAAGAGAGTTTACCGAAAGAGAACCTTGAAAATGACCAAAATAAAGAAAATACCTCTAGTTTTTTAAATAAAGATCAAAACGAAAATATCGAATGGTCTGAACTCAAAGATATGAGTATCGGTCACGTAATGACAATGTTTAATGAACAAAAAACGGATGAAGAATCAGAAACGAATGAACAAGAACAAGCAGAGGAATTAACAACTGCAAGTAAAGCCACTAAAGAAGATCCAAAAGAAGCAGGACAAGTATCTAACGCTGCTACGCTAAGCCAATATATCAATGAACACAAAAATGAGACACAAGATAATATTGAAAAAACAGCAATAGAAGCGGAAACAGAATTACCTGAAGAAACGAATCCAAAGACAGAAAGTGATGCTGAAATACCCCTGTCTGATGAACAATCAAAACCAAAGGACAAAGGACTGGATGACGTGAATCCAAATGAACCGGAAAATACTCCTGCAAAACCAACAGATACAAAGTCTGAGCAAGTAAAAGAAGATAAACCAAGAGAAGAAATTACAAAGTTCACAAAACCTGATGATCAGACGCCAGAAACAAAACCAATCGGTCCCAAAGCATTGCCAGTTAATAAAACAGAAATCCCATCAAAAAGTAAAAAACCAGAAGAAATCGAGATGGATGAAGCACCTATTTTCTTTAAAGATGTTGAAGAGGCAAATGCCGCCAAAAGTCAATTCGTTAAACCAACAGAAAATAATAAATCTAAAGAGGAACCATCAACTCCTTCAGCAAATAAAAACTATAAGAAAATGTCGATTGCTTTAGCCGCTGTTGTTGTAATTGTAGGCGGTTCATGGTTTGCATATAGTCAGACACAGAAAAAATCTGCAACTGGTGGAGAAGTCACACAAAAACAAGAAAAATTAGCAACACAAACTGAAAAAGAATTAAATAGTTACTTTTCAGATGATAAACAACTATTTCTCAAACCAGAAATGGTTAGCGTCAGCACAAAGACTATCAAAGAACATTTAGATACGTTAAAAGACGATTCCAATTACAAAAAACTTGATGCGTTATATAATAAAGTCACAGATAAACAATCAGTTATCACTAAGGCTAATGAATTATTTGCTCAACCTATCATTGATGGAAGCAAACTAAACGATGTCGCCATCAAAGCAGATAAAAAAATTGACGTAACAAAACGTGAAGAAAAAGACGATTTTGATCGTTTGATCAACCAAGCAATTGATCAAGCGTCCAATCAATATGATCAATTACAAAAAGCCAAACTTGCTGTTGATGTTTTTTATAAAAATAATGAATTGACAGAAACATTAACTAGAGAAAATTATACAGCTGCAAAAACAGAAGTGGATAAAGTCAAAAGTGAGTCATTACGTAAACCGCTCAGCGAAGTTTTAGTCAAAGCATCAAGTACATTGAATGACTTAGAAGCTGCAGCAGCGGTCCAACCGCCAGTAAGTGTAGATCAAACCCCAGCAACAACACCGAGCGATACTATTTCGGATTATCAAGGAAATAATACTCAAACGGGCAGTGGTGTACAACCAGATTCAAATACGTTCTCAGCACCAAATGCTGAGGGTATTTATACTGATCCTGTTTATTCAGTTAACCCAAGTGATGTTAGCGATATGAGCAATCCTGCATGGAGCTGGGCGCCTGGTGTTCAGGAGAAGGTAATTGCAACCTGTATTCAGCGTGGTTATATTACAGCTGGAGGATATTCTCTACAACCAGCTAGAATAATTAACGGCGAAGGGTATTATAATTTATATGGCTCAGATAATCAGTACCTAGTTACAATCAATGCGAAGACTGGTTGGTTCAAAGGAAATGCTTCAAGAAATGCTGGAAGATAGATTTGAAAGTTGAAAAAACAGTCTAAAAGAGACAAATTCTACATGGATTTTGAATAAATGGTGAGACGAAAGTATTTAGCTCCTTCTTGTTTTCAGAGCTAAACGCCTTCGTCTCACTCTCATTTTCATTCTATATAATGAGACTTAATATCGTTAAAAACATCAATGACGATTGATGAATAGGGAGAATAGTATGGAAGAAAAAGAATATATAACGTTTAAAGAAGGTGTAATCGCTTGTGTGCCGACGATTCTTGGTTATGTAGGAATCGGTATAGCTGCAGGTGTGGTTGGGAAAAATGTTGGTTTATCGATTTTAGAGATCGCGTTGATGTCGATTTTAGTTTACGCGGGCGGAGCGCAATTCATTATTTGTGGGATGCTAGCAATTCATTCACCTATTTCGGCAATTGTTTTTACAACATTTTTAGTTAATTTGCGACACTTTTTAATGGGTATGTCTGTTGCTCCTCATTTTAAAAAAGAACCATTGATTACTACGATTGGTATTGGAACACTTTTGACAGATGAATCCTATGGTGTATTGATGACCGTTTTGACTAATGAACATCGTGTCAGTTCAGCTTGGACACATGGGTTGAATATCACAGCTTATCTTGCTTGGATTGTTTCGACTATTGCCGGAGGTGTATTAGGTACTTGGATTCCAGATCCATATATACTAGGATTGGACTTTGCTTTGGTGGCAATGTTTGCTGGTTTGTTTATTTTGCAAGTAGACATACCAATAAAAAAACAGACCAAAGAAACCTTGATCGTTTTAGGGACAGTCTGTGTCTCATTGTATTGTTTTATGGGCTTTTTTTCACCGGAGTTATCGGTTTTATTTGCAACACTTTTAGGCTGTACAGTTGGGATGGTGAATCATCATGAGTAGTAATTATGTTTTACTGACAATTTTAGGCTGTTCAATAGTTACTTGGATTCCAAGAATTTTCCCCTTTTTGATTTCTAAAAAGGTTGATTTTCCAGAATGGTTTCTTCGTTTTTTATCATATATCCCAATTTGTATCTTGACGGCGCTCTTATTTCAGAGTATTTTAGAAGTTCAGGCGACAGGCTTTCCTAAAGTGAAAACGTTAGAAGCGTTAAGTTGTATTCCTACTTTACTCGTTGCAATTCGCACCAAAGATTTAATGAAAACAGTTTTGGTAGGAATCGTTACCATTGCATTATTACGTATTTTTTTAGGCTAAGTGCCAGAAGGAGAAGATTATGAACGAACTATTAGCACAAGTATTTACAGCATTAGTTATTGATGAAAATGAGAGCCACTACTTTTTACAAAAAAATGGTATTACTTTGCGTTTATCTAAAGAAGAAGGTAGCCATGAGATTGGTGAAGCAGTAGAAGGCTTTGGCTATATGAATCAAAAACAAGAACCAGAAATGACGACAAATATCCCGATTGCTCGAATCGGTCAATATGCTTTTGGAACGGTAACAGGTACAAGACGTGATTTAGGCGCCTTTGTAGACATCGGTTTAAATGACAAGGATGTTGTTGTCTCTCTAGATGAATTGCCTGTAATGCGTGAATTATGGCCTAAAAAAGGCGATCAGTTAATGGTTTCCTTAAAAGTAGATAATAAAGAGCGTATCTGGGGCGAATTAGCAGATGAAAAGATTTTTAAAGCTATGGCAAAACAAGGAACAGAAGAATTAAAAAATGAAAATATCAGTGGTATTGTTTATCGCTTAAAAATGATCGGTTCGTTCGTTTTGACAGATGATTTTTATATTGCCTTTATCCATCCATCTGAGCGTTATCAAGAGCCTCGTCTAGGTGAAAGAGTCAATGGTCGAGTGATTGGTGTACGCCCTGACGGTATTGTAAACATTTCGTTGAAGCCACGTGGATATGAAGCAATTAGCGATGATGCAGCTATGATATTGACCTTCTTAGAGCGATCAGCTGACCATAAGATCCCATTTACGGATAAATCAAATCCTGAGGAAATCAAGCAAACATTCGGCATCAGCAAAGCCCAATTTAAACGTGCAATCGGTAATTTGTTAAAACAAGGGAAAATCACTCAAGAATCAGGTTTTACTCTGTTAAAAGAAGAGCAACAAGAAAAATAAATTGTTTTTTCATTCTAATTGAGAATCGCTTGCAAATGTTTTAGAGTTATTTTATACTTATTATAATTTGTTACTAGGATTTATAGTTCTAGATTAAAATAATTATAATTAAGGGGCTGCATTTATGGATTCTACTGCTGCTTTAAAGAAAACAAAACAACAATTGCATGAATCTGGTTTTAAACTGACGCCTCAACGAGAAGCAACAGTTTTAGTATTACTAGAAAATGAGAAAGACCATCTATCGGCAGAAGAAATTTACTTTTTAGTCAAACAAAAAAGCCCTGAGATCGGTCTAGCAACGGTTTATCGTACATTAGAAATATTAACTGACTTAAAAGTCGTAGATAAGGTAAGTTTTAACGACGGATTGGCTCGTTATGACTTACGAAAAGAAGGCGCAAAGCACTTTCATCATCATCTTTTATGTTTGGAGTGTGGAAACATCGAAGAAGTAGAAGAAGATTTATTAGGTGAAGTGGAACAAGTGATCGAACAACGTTATCACTTTATGGTAAAAGATCACCGATTGACTTTTCATGGTGTGTGCCAAGAATGCCAACAAAAAAAGAAAAATCAACCGACTGAAGAAGTTGGATTAGGGCTTTCTAGTTCAGAGTAAACGAAGTCTTTATCTAGATAACTTGTGGATAGAACATAACTCTTACGAGTCATATCCTATCCACAAGTTTTTTCTGTTTGAAAAAGATTGACAATTCTGAAAGAATCTCTTACAATGTCTTCAATAAACAATAAAAGTTTTGATAAGAACTAGTAAGATATTATAGGTGTACAGAAAGCAGCCGGTTGTTGAGAGGCGCATAAACCTACACTATCAGAATTCCTCTTTGAACTTCACACCGAATCAAGTAGGCTGTGACGGTCACGCGCACCCGTTATTGTGCCAGGGTATATATTTTGTACCTGTCAAGTCAATGAGTGCGAACTGATTGTAAACAAAGGTGGTAACACGAGTCTTTAGGTCTCGTCCTTTTCAGAAATGAAGAGGATGGGGCTTTTTTTATTGTTTGATTCTAAGAAAAAATGAAGGGAAGTCATCAAATGAGCTTTAAAGCATTGAGCCAACCAATCAATTTTGAACAAGTTAAATCACTATCCAAATTAACACCACAGCAAGAACAAAGCAAAGGCATTCGGGATGAAGAATTAAAAAGAATTATTGAAGGGGACAGCCAAAAAATTTTATTAGTGATTGGTCCATGTTCGGCACATAACGAAGAGGCGGTTATGGAATATGTGACTCGTTTAGCTAAACTACAAGAAAAGGTAAAAGATAAAATTTTTATGGTTCCACGTGTTTATACGAATAAACCGCGTACTAACGGAGATGGGTATAAAGGATTGTTGCATCAGCAAAATCCGGAAGGAAAAAGTAATTTGATCAAAGGAATCGCTGCTGTTCGTAGTTTGCATAATCGTGTTATTAGCGAAACAGGTTTAACAACTGCCGATGAAATGCTTTATCCTGAAAATTTGGAGTTTGTTCAAGATTTAGTCAGTTATATCGCTGTTGGCGCGCGATCTGTTGAAGATCAGCAACATCGCTTCGTTGCTAGTGGAATCGATCAGCCGACGGGCATGAAAAATCCAACAAGTGGTAATCTAAACGTCTTATTCAATTCGTTATACGCTGCTCAGCAAAAACAAGAGTTTATTTTCAATGGACTTGAGGTAGAATCTAGCTCTAATCCATTGGCACATGTAGTGTTAAGAGGCGGATTAAACGAATATGGTGAGAACATTCCTAATTATCACTATGAAGACTTATTAAAAGTTGTAAATCTATATAAAGCTGGCAATTATAAGAATCCATTTATTGTTATAGATACCAATCATGACAATTCAGGGAAACAGTACAAAGAACAAATCAGGATCGTTAAAGAAACGTTGATCAATCGTTCATGGAATGAAGATATGAAACAATGGGTCCGCGGATTCATGATAGAAAGTTTTCTTGAAAGTGGACGTCAAGAAGCGGATGGTAAAGTTTTTGGACAATCAATCACCGATCCGTGTTTAGGCTGGGATGAAACAGAACGTTTAGTTGAACATATTGCTGAGAATGTTTAAGTATTTCCTGTCTAAATAAATCTTAAATAAAAAACGATCGTTGCATGAA
>NZ_JAFLWD010000044.1:0-17096 GCF_017316105.1 Candidatus Enterococcus ikei | reverse complement strand
TTTTGCTTTACACCCTTTTTTTGTTGCTGAAGGTTTAGTAATATCTACGACGATTGTTTGACGGACCTGAAATCATCCGAACTAACCAAACAGCAATTGCTACAGGAATCATAATCTTGATTGCAAACCATAATAGACCGCCTAAAAGTCCAAGGACGATACTAAAAATAATACTTCCAGCAAAAAATAACCCGATTACCATTAATATGTTCATTACCATTGAGCGTTGTCTCATTGTTAAAACCTCCATTTTTTCTCTCGTTCTCTATGAATAAAGTATAGCAAGATTCATTGATTCATGAATCCATCTTTAGGCTGATTTTCTCTCAACCTTAAGGCGGGTCGTATTCATTGCAATTGTTTAAAAAGAACGTAAAATAAAAATGAGGTGATGAGAAATATGTCAAAGTCAAGACTTGAAGCTTTTACAGATGCTGTAATTGCTATCGTGATGACTATCTTAGTCTTAGAATTACATCAGCCGACAACAGACACTTTAGCTGGTTTAGTAGGAATTGAACGGAAGCTATTTATTTATATCGTAAGTTTTGTAATGTTGGCGATTTATTGGAACAATCATCATCATATGTTTCAAGTGGTTCATAAAATCGATGGACGTGTTTTGTGGGCGAATAATTTCTTTATTTTCACATTAACATTGGTTCCTTTTGCTACAGCTTGGGTAGGGGATTTCATCGATAGCTTAGTACCTCAGCTGACATACGGAGTCATGACTCTGCTAGCCAATGTTGCTTATTTAATATTGACCAAAGAATTGATAAGGGTAAATGGAAAAGAATCAACATTAAGTGAATTATTTCAAAAATATAATAAATCTTATGTAACGATTTTTTTAAATATTTTAGGTATTACTCTGGGTATATTGATCCATCCGTATTTTGTATTGGTCGTAAATATTGCTATTTTGATTATGTGGATTATTCCAGACCGACGAATTGAAAAGCAATATAAAGAGTAACGGTGTAACTAAATATTTAAATAGCGATAAAAAGATAAGGTTAGTTGATTTTGTTGTTTTTTTGAATTTTATGATTAGAAATATAAATATTTGTATGGGGATGACCTTTTTTAAATTGGTTATTCTCATTTTTTTGCGATATTTGAACATTTTATGAAAACAAACCCTATTGTTTTTAAGGTAAAATTAAAAGTGAGTGGTTAAAAAAGAACGTAATAAACATAGAATTACAAAAAAGGTGTAGAGGGTAACAGAATTTAGTTGCAAGATGCTATCTAAATTTAAATGTTATGGAGCGTGAAAGCAGCGTTGACAGTTTTGACTTCCAGCCTCTTTGAGAATGAAAAGGGTAGGTAAGGTGCAAGTGAAAAGGGGCTGTTAATACATATGGAAAAGTTAAACCTTACAAAAAATATAACAGGAAACAAAAAAGTTTTTTTTAGAAAAGAAATCGAAGCTAGCCGTTTAGGTGAAGAGCTCTATTCAGATGATGTGCTGAGTCAATATTCTGTTTATCTCTTGAGAAAATTTGAGGTATCTGTAGACTATGAATATCCAGAACAATTTGAAGCACTTCTAGCAGATTTACCAGAGCAATTTAATCATGAGTTTGAAGACTGTATTGCAAAAAAAATCTATGTACGTGTGACACAAAAAGCTGTCTATATTACGATGCTTCTTGCACTAGCACATCCGCTTAGCAAGTTGCAAATCAGTGATTTACGTACCTGGATCAGTAGTTTAGAAGTTCCAGAAGAATCATTGGAGCATTTGTCTAGTTTTTCAGAGGATTCGTCGTTTGATATGGCGAAAGGACTACGAGAAACCAATAGTGAAGTATTACTTTTAACAGAGATGATGAACCAATTTAGCGAAAATTTGAATGATATCTATAAAGAGGTTCAAAGTGTTAAAGACAAGAGAAAACCACCAGTTGTTAAAGTTGTACAAAGCAAAGTTGCAGCTAAAGAAGCATTAGAGTCTGAAAATGCCAAACAATTAAAACGAACCAACGAAAAAATCGAACAATTAGCAGAAGAATTTTCAACATTTAAAGCATACGTGGATGCTAGAGTATCAAACAGCTCCAAACCCAAGACACCGCCGAAATTTAAAATTGTTTTTGGTTCAGGTGAAAAGTCGGAACCAACGATGGAGAGTCGTTTGGATGAAGCGTTGAAGAGAATCGATTTACTCGTTCAAAGAATGAACCGTTCTGATCAACAAGTAGAAGAACTGAAAAAATCAATGGAAAAAAATAAACAAGAAAAAAGACCTAATCTGAATTTTTCTATAGCTAAAAAAGCAAGTAATGAACAAATGAAATTAGCTGATAAATTAGCAACAACGAGTGAAGAAGTCACAGCGATTGCACGTCAATTGCAGCAGATCAACGACAAATTAAGTACAGTAGAGACAAATGTGTTAGAAGCAAAACCCGATTTTGAAGCATTGGCAAGAATAGAAAAAGATCACGGACAATTACAAGCAACAGCATCAGAAACAAATAAAATAAATCAAGTGATCAATCAGTTGACTAGAAAACTGGAGTCGATTGAATCCAATCTAACAAATGTAAAAAAAGAAAAGAAAAAAATACCTGTAGCAAAACTGACAAAGAGCGATGCAGCAAAAAAATTTGCTGAACAGCATCAGAAAGATCAAGAGCAACTAAAAGTAAATGCAACTGAAATCAAAAAATTAACACAAACAGTTGGTAAAGTAGATGTTCAATTAATCAAAGCACATCAAAAGATTGCTGAATTAGAACAAAAAATGCGCCGAACAACAGTGACGGCGCAAAAAGAATCAACCAAAATCGTTCAAGAAACTCCAGTGGCACAATCAAGTAATGCAATGATCAGAACACCTGAACCAGCAATAACGCCCGTATCATCGCAGACAAAGCCAGATCCGCAACCAAGCAGAAGTTTCCCAACGAAGGAGAGCTTTCTACAGGCAAATCGACCTATGAAATCAACAGAAGAAATAGGGCCTGAAAGACCAACAGTTACTTTAGCGATCGAAGAAATGCTTGATCGAGTGTCAGAAAAATATCCTAAAACACTTGAAACAAGAAGTTCTTGGTCGATGGATGATAGTTATGATCAAAATAGTAGCACACGCCAAGATTCACAAGGCTCTTCTTTACGTAGATTGAAAAAATTAGAATGGGAGATTCATTCATTTTTCCAACAAGTACGTGGTATAGGTCACAAAGGCATGATAGCAAAGGATGATTTTTACGCTAATGTTCGAAAAATCGAAGTTTTGCCTTATTTATGGGCATCTGTATATGAACGAGAAAAGAAAGATATTATATTAGGCAATGATTTAAGCTGTCAACAATTGATTACCGATTTGAGTGGTTTTTTAGAAGAAATAGCCATACTATCTCAAAAAAGAAAAGTCATGGGTAAATGGATTTATTGTCCCAAAGAGGTTGAGCAAAAGATGGAAGGATATAAACTGTTGAGTGAGTATCTGGAGACATATCTTGCACGGTAAAGTGAAGCCTAGTAATGAAATATGAACTGAGATTAGCTGATTTTTAGCTGATCTCAGTTTTTATTTATTAGTAATATGGGGTGATGAGAAATAAACTTGATTAGGTATGAAGCTGATCAAATTAGAAGTAGTGAATAATAGATTAGAATGTTGACTAAACAAAAATTAGATTTAGAGAACGATTTTAATAATTAAGTTAGAGCAGAGTTTGAATAGTTAGTGAAAAATGACGGTTTTTGGGAAAGGAAGATACAATTCTATGAGTGATCAATTTGAAAAACCCTGTAAGCTTTCTAATAAGTTAATAGGTTTTCGATATCGACTGAATGTAGAATAGAGTTTTCAAATGGTGATTATATTAATGGCTGTGTAAGAGATCTAAAAAACGATTCATTTGTTACCAGTAGACTTGATGAATTTGTTGTAGAACATTATTCTACAAGATACAAAGGACAATACTATAATGAATTGCTGTGTTCTACTGAAGAAAAACCGATGTTAAGGCAAAAAGGCTAAAATATTAAAAAAATTCAACAGGGAAGTGACCAGTATGCCTAAAAAATTAGAATTGAGTAAATGTTATGCAGGCACACTAGCTGAATATGCACATGCATACTTTATCAAACATGGAATTAATCGAGTGGATAGTATGACCTCTCATGAATGTTTATCAGAAATTTTTGTTGAATGGTACTCTATTGAGATGCAGCAGAAACACCTGACCAGATACTTACAACACCAAGTTGTCATTTTTCTTTTTAAATGGCATGATTTTTATCTCGATAAATGGCAAACCAACCATAGAATAACTTACTGCTTATAATAATAAGTTATTCTATGGTTGATTTGTCAACTAATGATTAGCTTCCAAATTATTCTTCTAATTCCCGCCTAATTCGATAAATTGTCGGTCGAGTTATACCTGTCATACTTTCAATAGTAGTAATTGGAAAGCCACTTAGCAACATGTCCTTAACTTGAAAATAGGTAGCTCTTGCTTTAAGATTTTTTGAATTTGCAGAGTACATGGTGGGTCTTCCTTTGTATACGCCATTTTCTTTGGCCCGCTGAATGCCTAGCAATTGTCGTTCTCTGTTCCACCCTTCCTTTATGCGAGGTATCTCTTCCAACAAATTTACAAACAGTTGGAATCCCAATTCATTAAATTGAGTATTGTCAGTTTCAAAATTTAAAAAATTAGAATTTATTACTGTTAGGTGTACTTTTTGAGAATGGATAGAAATTACTCGATCACGAATTTCACGATAATTTTCCCCTAAGTGATTAAGACTGACAATAATTATTCTATCCCCAGGTTGTACCATTTCCAGCATTAATTGGAACTCTTTCTTGCTTTTACCTTTAGAAGGTAGGTCGATAAATATTTTCTGTATATCAAATTCAGCTAGTTGATTTTTAAACAATGAAATCTTTTTTTCATTTTTATACATAGATGTATAGGCTACGTTCATTGACTCACTCCAGTTTTATTTTATCCCAATCACTAGGCTATCGCGTGCTGCTTCCACAACTTCTACAGAAATAGTCTTTAATTGATTTATTTCGAGTATTCGATCAATTTGAGTAAAAAGTCTATGAATTAAACGGAAATTCCCACCGGTAATTTTTACAATGCTAGTAATTGCTTCGTAATCTGAGAAGTCTTCTAATTTTATGGGAATACCTAATTCTGACCATTTATATTCTAATATATGATGGGTTTCGTCTTTACTTAATTTATCAAATTCATGTGAAAATCCGATTCGAGAATATAGTTGTGGGTAGCGAGATAACCTTTTTTCTATACCAGGCATTCCAATAAATATCATAGCTAAATTATGCTGATCATAAATGTCCCTAAGTTGTTCTAAATGTTGTAGTTTCAAACGATCAATTTCATCAATGATAATCAATTCAACTTCTTCGAATTCACTGAGTTGAATAGGCTCAATTTCACTTTCAGTTATTTTTGATTGGTATATTGATTTGCCATAAGACATTTTATAACCCAGATCACGAATATCTCCACTTATTTTTGAACCTTTCTCAGCAGGTGCTGTATAGAAAAGTTTGTTGGCCATTATTAGTTCTTTAGTGGCATATTTCCCTACTTGTGAAAGTAGTTGGTAGTCTAACTGCGAACCTATCATGTCCCAATTTGTATAATGACGAGAAGATAAAGTTTTACCTACACCTGGCGTACCGTAACAAATCCCAATATATTTATACTTAATACATGCATCACAAAACTCAGCAAACCTTTTATATTCTTTTGTTTCAATAAATTGCTTTGTATTAGTCATTGAAGTACCTCTTTATTTTGGATTTATTAGATTTTTCACTTTTTACAGTTAATTCTGACATTTTATCTTCTATTACAGTCTGTGCCACTGAGTTTATTTCTATAGATTCTTTTTTTAACTGACGTCTTCTTTTATTTCTAGCAGCTACGATATCATTTAAATCAACAGTGAAATTTGATAGATCGGGAGCTATAGCTGTACATAAATACTTATTTTGGAAAAACACTCGAATCTCTGCTAAATCTTTAGGGTTATATCGGATTTGAACAGATTCACCCACATACGCAGATAAGTTACTATTTATATATCTAAATCCTTGAAAATATATACCATCCGAATGAACCTTTCTAGCTTTGGATATATACAGTAACAGTAGATCCAAGTCTTCCAAAGTATCAGGCATTTGTGGTAAGAAACCAGAAGCGTTCCAGAGGTTAACGGGCGTTTCTTGAATACTTGTATGAATTCTATGATTGTAATTATAAATAAGAAACTCTTCGAGCTTGCGCTCTAATTCTTGTATTGTTAATAACGATTCTGACTTACGGTTTTTAATATATCCAGGTAAATTTTCCAGAAGTAATTGATTCACACTTTGAAAAAAACGCTCTATTTTTCCACGGCCTCTAGGAACACCAATTTTTGAAAAAATAAGTTGCATTTTTAAATCTATAGCAACTTGTTCCAGCTGTTTAGACGTAAAATCACTTCCATGATCCGTATAGAATTTTTCAGGTATACCACAAACAGGCCATTTGGGATTTTCTTTTCTCCATATAGCCTGGTAAAGCATTAGAGCTGTATTAATTGCTGACGGATTTTTAAACGAAATATAATATCCTGCAATTGCTCTACTGTAGTCGTCAATAATGATTGATAGCCACGGCCTACATATTCTGTTTTTTTCGTCTAAAACTTCAATGTCTAATAAAGTGTGATCTGCTTGCCAAATTTCGTTTGGTCGCTTCGATTCTCTTGTATAAACCAAGTCATATTTCTCTGAATAAAGTTTCTGACCATTATGAGCTAATTCAATCATTGAATCTGGGAGTTCCTTCACTATTTTGTATACCTGTTGATAGCTAGGAGCTGTTAAATCTTGTCGTTCACACTGAGAAATGATTTTCCGATGTATTGTAGCAATGCTAATTCGTCTATTACTCAAGCGAGAATTTTTAATTAACGATTTTATATGATTTTCAACCTTTATCTCTCCTAAATCTGATCTCTTCTGCCGAATCAATCCCTTCAAACCTTTGGTATTATATTTTTCTTTCCACCTATATAAAGTCCTTAAAGGAATGCCAGTATCGGAAGATATTAGTGATAAAGGATGGTCATTCAGTATATTAGGCTCAATAATTTTATACTTCTTTTCAGCACTTTCTCGCTGACTATCTGTAAAATAGCTCAAAGGCTTAAAGTTATTCATACTCTTTCTCCATCTTCTCTAAATAGCGATAGACAGTTGTTCGAGAGATATTCCACTTATCCGCAATAGCTTTAATTGGTGTTCCATTATCCACCAAAGTTTTCAATAATTCCAAATCTTGTTTCGTTAATTTTTCTGGTCGTCCACCAAAGCGCCCTCTAGCTCTTGCAGCGGCTCTACCAGCAGCAGAACGTTCTAAAATGAGATTACGTTCAAATTCCGCAAATGCTGCAAATAGATGAAAAATCAATTGACCAGTAGAACTGGACTTCTCCATTGTAATATTCTCTTGTGTGCTGTGAAAACTAATCCCCTGTTCATTCAATCGATTCACTAAAGAGATTAAATCTTCCATATTTCTCCCTAATCGATCTAATCGCCACACAACAATTTTGTCCCCAGCTCGCGCATAGTCGATCGCAGCTTCTAAACCAAGACGTTTGCTTTTTGAACCGCTCAAATGATCAGTAAAGATTTTTTCGCAGCCATATTTTTTTAGACTATCTTCCTGAAGGTCTAAATTTTGTAATCCAGTTGATACTCGTGCATAACCAATATTCAAATTAATCAACTCCTTTCCATTTGATTGTACCATATCTTTAATAAACACAATTAATTGAACATAGAATTTGTTACGGCTTTTTGAACATGATATATTCGAAAATAGTTGGAAAAAGCTTAAAAAAACTAAGTGTACAGAAAATGGATATTTTCTGTACACTTAAACAAATTAATTGCTATCAAATTACATTAGTTAAAATGATTAAGGAGCGAAAAACTATTTTCACACGTCAGCGAATTTAATTCGCATATAGGCTATTATATATTGACTTTTTCGAGTTTGTCATTTATAATGATTTTAGCATCCAGAAAATAGTAATTATTTTCTTGGTCATATCCTTTCAATAAATTGGAGCATAGTATGCTCGAGGAGTATGATACATATACTCTACCACTTTAAACTGCTCGGGTTGAGTCCCAAAGAAAATCAGGCTAAGCGGTAAACCGCTTGCCGGGCTCCGAGGAAAGGCTCTCAGAGCCCGAAATAATTAATCAGGTCAATTCTGTCTTTAACCAACTCCTTCTGACGAAAGGTAGCCTCTACAATATGGCTATCAGAAAGGAGATTTTCAAAATGGAAAATGAAAACTTTGAAAATTCACGGATGCAAAAGAGAGAGAGTCTCAAGGATAAGAAACAGGCTAAAAAACTATTCTGGTTTAAGACCTTTTTTAAACTATTAGAACTTATCCATCTGATAATAAAAATTGTAAAAACTTTGTTATCAGTGTAGTAAGAGACGCCTGGTTAATTTATTTTATTAAGAAGGAATGAACATTTATGAGTATTGGAGATACATTAAAGAAATTACGGATGATATATGGATTTACTGCTAAAGAAATGAGTGCAGAATTAGAAATTTCTCCCAGCTATTTATCTGAAATTGAAAATAATAAAAAAGAACCATCTTTAGATATTCTAAAAAAATATTCCAATATTTTAGATATTAAGTTATCTAGCCTCCTATTATTTTCTGAGCAGTATTCGGATTCAGAAAAAGATGGTGAAAAATGGATAAGAAATAAAATGGCAAAATTAATAAATAGCTTTTCCAAGGAGACTGATTAACTATGAAAGAATATAGTATTGATCAGTCTCCTTTTTTCAAGTGTCAACAAAAAAAGAAACTTGCTAAAATACTTGGAGTACAAGTGAGTGAATTAAAAAAAATAGAAAAAAACAGAAGGTATAGGGAATTCACTAATAAAAAGGGACGGCTTGTTTATGAACCAAGCCCTGACTTAAAAAAATTACAGAGTAAAGTAAATGACTTATTAAGTAGATTGGAAAAACCTATTTGGCTTCAAGGAGGCATAAAAAAGCGCAGTAATTTGACGAACTCGAAACGTCATATACATTCACATTATTTTTTGGTCTTAGACATAAAAAAATTCTATGAACATTGCCATAGAGAATACATTTATCTTTATTTCAAAAACAAAATGTTAATGTCTTCTGATTGTTCGAAAATAATGACTGATATTTGTACTTTTAAAGGAAAACTAGTTACTGGAAGTCCTTCTAGTGTTTTGATAAGTTTTTTTTCTTATCAGGACATGTTTGTGGAAGTTTGCTCGTTGTTAAATGAGGATCAAATTCTTTCTGTATATATTGATGATATTACGATTTCCAGTGTCTCCCCGATTGGAGCTCCCAATATTTTAAAAGATAAAATAGATCGAATACTTAAAAAGTATGGTCATTCCCTAAATTTAGAAAAGTCACGTTATTTAGGTAAAACAAGGTTTAAAAAAATCACAGGTGTAGTTGTGACACCTGACAATGAGCTTCGTGTTTCTAACGAGCATAGAAAAAAAATCATTGATGGAATTAGAAATATTGATAAAACTGAAGACCATAAAGAAATATCTAAGTTATCCGGCAGATTAGCATATGTGGGACGAATCGAAACTAATATATTCCCAAATATCAAAGCTAAATACAAAAAAAGAAAACATTGAATCATCGGTGTTTTCTTTTTTGTGTAAATTTATACATCAAATTTTTTTTAAGATATTAGTAACTATAATAAGTCTCACAATGGTACGGTAAACGAATTATGCCATTTATCAAAATAAAAACTGTGCCATTTAAAACGAAAAATGACAAGCCAGTTTAAAGAAGGAAGAAGTTTGTAAAAAACTTGTCGCGAGCTTCCTTATCAGATATTTTTTCGTCTGACTGACTCTTCTTGAATAGGTTCCACAAAATAATATCAGATTTAAATTCAACCCACAATTTATTTGCATTTAAAAATTATCATTTAATCTTACAAAAATGATAGTTGAGAACATAAGTTATTCCTTGCACATAGTTAATTTTTCTAGTAAATTAAAGGCTACTTTTTTATTATAATACATGAAAGGAAGTTGTACTATGCTTTTAGATAATCTGAAAAATATTTTATTAGAAAAAAAGCAATTGCAAAAATTAATTATAATACATCAATTACACTCAGGAAGTATACTAATTTCAAGTTTAGAGAAGAAGTGTAATGTTTCGAGAAAAGAATTAAAAAGAATAATAACAATTGTAAACGAGGAAATGTGTGAAGTAAAAAAATTAAAAAATTCTAACGATTTAATATTTATAAAAGATGAATCAGTGCATCTTAATTCAGAAATAAGTAACAATGATTATTGTTCTATTTTGATAAAACTGCGAAAAAAGTATTTACTTTCATCTAGTGTTTATAATGTACTACTATTTACTTTAGAGAAACGAGAATTTACGATATCAGATTTATCGGAAAGCTTGTTTTATAGTGATTCTTATACATATAAAATAATAAAGAAATTAGACTTATTTTTTTTTAATATGGAATCTGATATTAAATTAAAAAAAAAAGATAAAGTATATATAATTACCGGAAGTGAAATTTCTATAAAAATTTTCCACTTTCTTTTAGCAATGTTAGTTTCTGATGAAAATACTTGGATTTTCAAAAATATTAAAAAAAATTGTTGCGTTTGCTGTACTAATAAGGATTTAAAAAATCATCAATTACTTACGCGAGTAAATCAAACAAGGTTAAAGATTCTCCTGTCTGTTTTTGAAGCATCAAAAACAAATGTTTCTCTCCCTAGTACAATTGATATTAATAATCGAATTGGAAAAATTATGGTCAATGAGGAAGCCTATTCTTTAAACTTAGGAGAGACTAATTTATTGGATAATAAAGAGCAAATTTGCTTGTCTTTTCTTATACACTATTTCTGTCAAGAATTACGTACTAAAGAGCAAAAAATAATCATTGGTAAAAAGTTATCTACATGTGATGATACATTAGTTCAATTAGTAGTTAATTTTCTTAATGATATAAAGTGTTATTTTAATTTGCCAGATAAATACTACTATGAAATTTTATATACGCTATATAAGCGGATAACTGTAATTCACCATTTAGGATTATATCAATATATGTGTAATACTGAACTTGTTATTAAAGAAGGAAAAGTTGAACAGTGTTTAGAAAGATTAGTGGAAAAACATTTTAATAAATATAAGAATGAAAAATCCTATAGTCAATTAAAATGTAGTTTAATACCAGTTTGTTCTAGTTACATAAAATTGACCAATATACAAGCTAGTAAAGTATATGTTGAATTCAACCATTATTCTGAATATAGGACGATGATTATTAATAAATTGAAATTGAATTATTGTGAAAAAATTTTAAAAGTAGAAGAAGAGTACGACAGTGCAGATATTATAATTGGAGATAGCCCTCGTATAAATACAGATAAGAAAATCTTCATTTATCATGGAACGCCTGATTCTAGTACATGGAATTGTTTAAGAGAATTTCTAAATAATCATTTGGAATAAATTGACTAAGTGTTTAAACTTAAAAATCATGAGGTTAAGATTCATTTCTGTTTTATCCTGATATTTACCAAATGGAAAAAAAAGGATAAGAAAAATAGCAGACAGTAGTGTATTATAAAGAAAATGTTTTTTTTGGTTATTGGACAATTCGAAGTCCATTGACTTGTTTAGCTACTGATATTTTTATTTTCTTTCAACGTTAGTAATTTGTTTTCTGATTAATTGAATTTGTTCTAAAATAATGTGAATCTCTAATTTAACTATTTATATAGTTAAATTAGAGGAAGCTGTCGATAAATCCTTTAACTTAGCCAACTTATTTTGTGAGCTTAACAATCCTGAATTTTTCACTCGCAATAATTAGTTTTTTTGTAATCTTTGGGATATCTAATTATGAGATCTATTGTAGTCCATGTAAATATTAATGTTACAGTTAAGGAATACAAAAGTAGCCTAAAAACAAAAGACACTAAACTATACGTTGAAGAAAATGGAATCCAAAAAACCATTGGATTTGATTCAATATCTTGGACACATTTTAGTAGAGACCGCTAAGCTATTTTCTCTGTTTCTAAATCTTCAAACTCCTGTGGAGTTAAGTAATGAATCGAACTATGGATTCGATTACGATTATAAAATCCTTCCTCTCGTAGATAAGTTTAATTTATTTTTATCTCTACGAAAAGATGTCTAACTTTTGATACTACTACCAAAAGTTCAAAAAAAGTACTAATGATTTAGAAAAGCAAAAGTATAAAGAATCAAATAAGAAATTGAGCAAAAAAAAGCTTACCACAAACAAATGAGTTTATTAATTCATCTCAATTATAGGAACACTAATTCTATTAATTGAGATAGTTGTAATATATATAATAGAAGAAATGGAGAGCATAAGAATGAAAAAGATTAATTTAGTAGTAGCAGGTTTAGTAACAATTGGAGCATTGGGATTAGGACAATCAGTACATGCTGAAGAAACAACAGCTTCTGTATTAGTTAAATCTGGTGGAATTAAAATTTCTGAAACTAAAAATATTACTTTTAATGATGTGACTTTAAAAAAAGGTGGAACAACAGCGACGGAAAAAGATAAATCAAGTATTACCATTGAAGATTTACGTGGTTCAAGTAGTAAAGGTTGGACACTAACAGCTAAATTAAAGGATGAAAATTTTAAAGGAATGGGATTAAATGTTACTCCAAAGATTGAATCAAATGCTACAGTAGCTAAACCTGGATCAGCAGCTGATTTAAATTCTCAGCCACAAATGATTGCAACAGTTGCAGATGCTGACATTAAGACAACAGACTTTGATACAAGTGTTAGCCTGAATGCTAAGTTAATAGTTCCAGAAAAGCAATTGGCAACTACTTATACAACGACTATTGTATGGAATTTGGCTGAAGGGCCAGGAACTAAGTAAAGTATAACAACTAAAAAGCCTCCACTTCAGGAGGTTTTTTATTCCTAAGGAGAAAATAATGAGAAAATTATTAAAGAAAGTTGCGCTAGTCCTTATGTTTGTATTCTCAGCTTTAGGTTTTGGACAACTAGCATTAGCTGACAGCAATGATTTCTCTGTGATACCTGTTTTAACAGAAAATCAGAATCCTGATGTTCCTAGTTATTTTGACTTAACTGTCACACCGAGTCAAAAGCAAACGCTCAAAATAAAAATTAAGAATAATTCTAACGAGAATGTGAAATACAAACTATGTGTAAATACAGCAACTACAAATCAAAACGGAATTATCGATTATTCAATCGCTGATTTTGAAAAGGATGAGTCACTGAAACTATCATTAAAAGATTGTTTGACACTAAAAGAACAACACGTTGACGTTCCTGCAAATGGTGAAAAAGAAGTTTTGCTTGAATTATCTGTTCCAGCAACACCATTTGAAGGGGTTGCTTTAGGTGGGATTACTGTAGAACCAATTATGGAAGATGAATCTGACGGTGTAAACAATGTGTTTACACGAACGTTAGCAATTCAACTTGCGGAAACAGCTAAAGACATTGTTCCTAAATTAGAAGGAGGAGAAGTAAGAATTTCTCAAGAAAACTTTCGGAATAATGTTAAGTTTAAATTAAGAAACATTACACCGACTATTATATCAAATGTAACAGCAGAAATATTTATAGAAAGACAAGGAGAAAAAACTCCTATCCTTGAAAAAACAAAAGAACAATTGAGTTTTGCTCCCAATTCTAAATTTAGTCTTTTGACAGAGTGGAATAAACAATTTGACCCTGGAAAATATACTTATATTATTAATTTAACTGATGGAAAAGGAAATAAATGGTCATTTACGAAAAATTTTGAAATTAGAGCAGAAGCAGCTGAGAAGTTAAATAAAACCTCTGTTGATATTAAAAAAAATTTTATTGAAAAGTATACTCTCTGTATATTGACTATAATAATTATTCTATTTATCATACTTCTATTGTTGTTTATAAAGAATTCACTAAAAAGCGGCAATGGTGACGGTAATCGATGAATACCTATGGGGACAAAATGATTGAAGGGATTTACGGGAAAGACATTGTCCATATTTGTTTAGAAGTGAATGGGAGTCTTGTAAGTAAAGTTGATGTTTTGGGTGGCGATGGTAATTGCTTGATTTCAGGAGTGTGTGATTGGTTCAAGCAAAAAGATGAGATAGAAGTAGTTGAGTATAAACCTTCAGGGTATGTAGTAAAAGCCTTTGTTATCATTAAAAATAAGAAGCAAGCTGCTGGAATGAAACAACTGTAGACGATCACAAAACAAATAAACGTATTCTTTCATTACATACATTTGTGATGCTTCTTTTGTTGAGTGTAATTGGATGGATGGTTTATCATATAAATAAAAAAAACAGAATAAAACAGCGTGAAATTTTTTAGTTTGAATTTTTAGAAGTTTCGTCAATATTTAAATGAAGTAACACTGTTTGAAATGTATTTTATAATTTTTTTCTTAGTACTTAATATTAGCTGACAAATCTAGTTACAGATTATTCAACAATTATTCTAGGATTTTATTGCAAAGCTTTTGACTGAAGATATATAACTAAACATTCTCTTATTAAATCTTGAAATTAGCTTTTTAAATAGTGGGTTGAAATTCAAAGGGGATATTTTGGTTCAAATAGCAAAAATAATATCGATTAATTTCTTAGCTACGATTACTACAGCAGTGCTATGATTTTTTACACATGATTTCAATTTTCTATATTAGATTGATAATGCTGGTTAAAAAAAAGAAGCAACGAAAGTAGCGTGCCCAGAAGATATTCTTTAGCAGAGGAATCCGCGTTTAGAGATTCCATTTTGTTCATAAGAAGTCACCAATCAGCGAACAGATTAATGAAATACTTGATCTAAACCAGTCTACGACATTGCATAAGAAGGTTTAATGGAAACGCAAGAGTTGTTCCAACCGAAAAATATCTTTGCTCGAGAGAATCGATTTAGTCTTTCTAATATAAAAACTACTTAATAAGTCAGATTGTATAAGATTAAAAGCTATAACAAAGTAATCGAACGCAAACAAAAATAAATAGACAGATAGTAGTATCGGTGGGCTCCATACTAGCCATTATATTTCCAAATGTCAATTTTTAATGTTGATAAAAAGAATGAAATAACATATTTTTAGATAGAGGTTACTTTCTCAAACTTTTAGATGATATAGCCCCATTAGATATTTTGAATCGTTGCTCTATCTAGCCTAGTCATATATTGATCAGAAAATAGGTGGCAGACTGTCATAGGAATACGTAATGTTTCAAGGGAAATTTAGACAATCATTTAGCTATCATAAATATCAAAAGCGGAATTGATATATGTCTAGTCAGGACTTTGTCTGACAATAATATTATGCGAGGAGTTTTGATAAATGAAACACTTTTTGACAGCTTATCTTTTTGGCTCTATATTTTGCTTATTTTTACTAACTAGTATTGATGCAGAAACGACAACACCTACTTCAAGTGGTTCAGAAACGACAACACCTACTTCAGGTGGTTCAGAAACGACAACACCTACTTCAGGTGGTGCAGAAACGACAACACCTACTTCAGGTGGTGCAGATATGACAGCACCTACTTCAGGTGGTTCAGAAGCGACAACACCTACTTCAGGTGGTTCAGAAACGACGACACCTACTTCGGATGATGCAGACATGACAATATCTACTTCAGGTGATGCAGATACGGCAGCATCTACTTCAGATGATGTAGATACGTCAACATTTGCTCCAGATGATACAGAAAGATTAGACAGGATATTTGATGTTGAAGGGATTGTGGGTTCTGGATTTTTAGAAAATGGTGGCAGAACTCTAGTTTTAACATCTAGAACGAATCAAGTATCTGCAATGTGGTCAAAAGATAAATTGGATTTTCGAAAACCTTTTAAGCTACAGGCATATGTTTATTTAGGTAACGGCAGATCTGACGCAGCAGATGGCATAACTTTAACTTTTCAAAAAACGAGTCGCCGTTTTATTGGACGATCTGGGTCTGGGTTAGGTGCATATGGTAACTATGATCCGTTCTCTATTTCTTTAGAAATTGATACTTGGTTAAACCAAGATGGATACGACGAGTATGTAGATGGTTCATGGAGGCAACATATTGCTATTGTTGATTCGTGGTTTAATAGTAGTCAGAAAATTCATGATGCAGCAGAGAAGATAGGACTTGGTGCAGAAGGAAGGTACTTTAATCGCGGGATTTCAAATGGATATTGGCACGCCCTTAACGTTTCATGGAATCCTGCAATTTCCGAATTATCCTATGAACTTTTGCAGAAAGAAGAGTTGTGGGATCCTGGAACTAACCGTACAATAGTACGAGATAAAGTTATTAAAAATAAAAAAAAAATTGAATACCCTGGAAGATTTTCTGACGGGGCATATTGGGGGTTCACAGCAGCAACCGGAGCTGTATCTGCTAGAAATGCCATAGCAATCAAAAATATTCCACAAAATTTAAAAATTGAAACGAAAAATAGTACATTATATGTAGGGCAAGAGTGGAGAGCGAAAGATAATTTTGTGAGTGCTGTAGATTTGAGAGGGAATAGTGTTTCTTTTGCTAGTTCTCTAATTACTGTAGATGGAGATGTAGATACAAGCAAGCCAGGTACACACAAAATAAAATATACCATTGAAGAAGAAGGAGTCCGTAAAGATTCTGAATGTACAGTAACGGTAAAAGAAGATCAGACGAAAGCAAAATTAAAAGATGATAAGTTATACGTAGGGGAGAAATGGGACTTAGGAAGAGTTTTTGAAAATGTAGTAGATAAAGCTGGAAATCCAATAACACCAGAAGAAGTAGTATGGGTCTGGATAGATGGCAAGGAAAAAGTCAAAGAAATAGACACCAGTAAACCAGATAAGCATAGAGTATATATGGCAATACTAAATGCACAAAATAAGTGGGTCTACAGTAATGCAGTTACAGTTGAGGTAAAAGAAGATAAAACGAGTTT
>NZ_JAFLWD010000043.1:0-26153 GCF_017316105.1 Candidatus Enterococcus ikei | reverse complement strand
GTTTTTCACACACTCTTTTTCTTAATTTGTACGAACAGGTGTAATCAATTGAATAAAGTCTAAATCTGTTTCTGTCGGTTCTAATGTAAATGGACGGATTGCAGAAATAAACTTAACGGTAATACTCATATCGCCAAAAGCACGTAAAGCATCTTTCATATAGTCTGGATTGAACGAAATTTCCAATGGATCACCAGTTACTTTTTCATAATTTAGCGGTTCTTCTACTTTACCGATTTCTGGAGAATTTCCATAAAGAACAACTGAATCAGATGCAATTGCCAAACGAACGATATTATTGCGTCCTTCATGTGATAACAACGAAGCACGATCGATCGCAGATAATAATTCTGGTACATAAAAATCGATCTCCGTATTGAAGCTTGTTGGAATTAAGCGATTGGTATCAGGATAATTTCCTTCTAGCAAACGAGAATAGAAATACATGTTTTGTGTTTTAAACAATACTTGGTTTTCCATGATACTGATTTCGACCATTTCTTCTTCATTCGTAAATGAACGAGAAAGCTCAGTCAAACTTTTTCCAGGAATAACAATATTGAAATCTTCTGCTGCTTGTTCAACTGGGATGATTCGTTGACTTAAACGATGTGAATCTGTTGCCACAGCTAATAATTTTTGATTTTCTAAAATAAAATGAACACCTGTCAAAATCGGACGGCTTTCATGTAGAGAAACAGCAAAGCCAGTTTCATTGATAATTTTTGTCAACAAATGAACAGGTAATTGAATTTGATTTTTAGCATCGATTACAGGAAGGTGTGGATAATTATCTGCATCTAGTCCGTTCACTGTGAAATCTGCTTTTCCTGAAGTGATTGCTACTTGATTGTTTTCTAAGACTTCTAATGTAAACATATCTTCAGGTAATTTACGGATGATTTCTCCAAAGAAACGTGCTTGTAAAACAATACTACCTGTAGATTCAATTGTCATTTGAGCTTTTTCATCTTCTTGACTTAGGAAACTTTCAATAGAGATATCAGCATTGCTTCCTGTTAATGATAATCCTTCGTCAGTTAAAACGATTTTTACACCTGTTAAAATTGGGATAGTTGTTTTAGAAGAAATTGCTCGTTGAACAGTTTGTAATTCTTGTAAGAATATATTTCTTTTTACGGTTACTTTCATAATGATTGAACTCCTTTTTTAATTGATTTTAAAAGCAAGATTCTTGCTAAGACAGTTTTGTATTTATATATAAATAAATAATAAAAGTAGTAGGTCCTGTTAATTCTGTGGAAAAGTCTGGAAAGGAAACAAAAGATAAGTTTTCCACCTGTGTATAAGTTGTGGAAAACTTTTTAACATTTTGCTTTTTTATCCACAGGCTAGGAATTAAGCAAGTTTTTGATTTCTCCAACTTCTTTTTGAATTGCTGGATCTTTTTCCATTAATTGTTGGATTTTTTCATGCGCATGAATAACAGTTGTATGATCTTTTCCGCCAAATTCAGCACCTATTTTAGGAAGTGAATTATCAGTCATTTCTCTAGAAAGATACATAGAGATTTGTCTAGGGACAACGATTGATTTTACACGTTTCTTGCCTTTTAGGTCTTTTAATTGGATATGATAATATTTTGCTACTTCTTCTTGAATCTGTAAAATCGATAGGTGGTTTTGAGTGCCGACAGATTTTAGGGATTTCAGTGCATCAGCTGCTAGGCTAGTGGTGATGTCTTCACCATTGATCGTAGCATAAGCCTGAACTCGGACTAAAGCACCTTCTAATTCTCGAATATTGGAATCAATTTGACCAGCGATATAACTAAGCGTATCGTCAGGAATTTCTAGTCGCTCTGCATCGGCTTTTTTGCGTAAAATAGCAATTCTAGTCTCTAAATCAGGCGGTGTAATATCAACTGATAGCCCCCAAGCGAAACGAGAAACTAAACGTTCCGGCAGTTTTGGAATATCATTGGGTGGTCGATCACTTGTCAGAACGATTTGTTTGTTTTCATTATACAAATCATTGAAGGTATGGAAAAATTCTTCCAATGTTGCTTCTTTTTCGGCTAAAAATTGAATATCATCGACTAACAGTAAATCGACGTTTCGATATTCTTTTCTAAACTGTTCTGAATTCTTTGTTTGGATCGAGTTGATAAATTCATTGGTAAATGTTTCACTGCTGACATATTTCACTTTGGCATCCGGTCGATTTTGCAGCATTTGGTGACCGATAGCATGCATCAAGTGGGTTTTTCCTAGACCAACGCCACCATAAAAGAAGAGTGGATTATAGATAGAACCAGGATCTTCTGCTACAACTAAAGCTGCGGCATGTGCCATTTGGTTTCCTTTTCCGATGACAAATGTGTCAAAAGAATATTTTGGATTCAATAAAGCCTTTTTCCCATGTTCCGCAATTTTTTCTTGCGTTACAGGGGCTTTTTTTTCTTCTTGAATCGGCATCGTTTCTTTTTCACCAGTCACAACAAAATGAGGCATCACTTCAGCACCGGTCAATTTAAAGCCAGTTTCAACGATTTTTGCGGCTAAATTCTTTTCCCAATAGTCTTTATGAACAGCAGAAGGAACTTCTAACCATAATTGGTTATTTTCCAACTTTAGCGGTTGCGTTGTTTTTATCCAAGCATCAAAACTTGGCGCAGACAAAACAGATTGGTAAGTATCTTCCAGATCTCTCCAGAAACTTTCCATATCGGGCATATGGTGACCTCCTTAATTTAGAAGCGGAACAAGCCGCGTAGCTCTGACAGAAAAATAGGAAAATATGATTAAGGTGTTTTTTACCTTATTTATATCTTATCTCTTTTCCGAAGAGCTGGCTTGTGCAGCCAGATAATATACGGAAACAATATTCCGTGTGACGTTATCTTGTGTTTTCAATATCAGTTCAGAATGTTTTCTGTTTTTTGAAAAACAAGTTATGTAGCATTTATTACAAAACAAATCTAAACTAATTTTCCTATATAAAATAGCAGTACAAATATAAATAGATAAGCAAATAGAATTTTAGCATTTTTTCGGAACTTTTTCCACAGGCAAATGGTGAATTGTGGAAAAAAAATTCACAGAACGGTATAAACTTATCCACAAAGAGAAAATAAACGGTGGATTTCTCATCGTTATTTTATTTATCCACAGCAAGTTCTGCAAAACAAAACCAGCTAATAAAGGTTTTTCAGGAAGTTATACACAGAAGGAAAAACAAATGTGCATAACTTTTTAACAACCTGTTTTTTTGTGCAAAAGTGCGGAGAAAACTAAAAACGAAATGTGCTTCTAAAAAAAACTATCCACAAGTTACCCCTAAATATTTCCGTTTTGTGGATAACTTATTTAGAGAAGTGGAAAAATTAATTCCTGAAAATTTATTGACAAATCTACCCATTACTAGTTATACTATCAAAGTATGTCTATGTATTGATGGATAGTTACAATTTCAGGAGGTGGAACAAGAGATGAAAAGAACGTATCAACCAAACAAACGCAAACGTCAAAAAGTTCACGGTTTCCGTAAACGCATGAGCACAAAAAATGGTCGCAACGTATTAGCGAGCAGACGTCGTAAAGGCAGAAAAGTTATTTCAGCATAATTTATGTTGACTTTAAATAACGAATCAAGTTTAAACTAAGAACCCTTTATTATCTTCACAATGTATGTGTGAAAGTAATAAAGGGTTCTTTGCTTTATCTTGTGTGGAAAATCTTCCTTTCCTAACAAAATAAAGTGAAAAAATTCAAAAAAAATGATAATATATGAAATTAGAGTCATGATTACCAAAATCTCTAGAGATTTTCCTTGAAATTTGGAAAAAAATGACTGAGATATGCTATTATTGTAGAGTGAGTTAAAAAGAAAGATAGAAAGAAACAAAGGGATGCAGATGAAGAAATCCTATAGAGTAAAAAAAGAAAAAGATTTTCAAGCAGTGTTTCAACATAAACAGTCATGTGCTAATCGAAGATTTGTCGTGTATGTATTAGACAAACCAGAACAAAAGCACTTTCGGGTTGGGATTTCCGTAGGTAAAAAAATCGGGAATGCCGTTGTTAGGAATGCTGTGAAACGTAAGATTCGGACCTCGATCTACCAATTAAAAGAATCAATCGATTCAACTTGTGATTTTCTTATCATCGCAAGACCAGGTGTGGACAAATTAACATCTGAAGAAATCCATAGCAATATCAAGCATGTGTTAAAACTTGCAAAAATTTTGAAATAAGAGAGGAACAGTTTTGTGAAGAAGTATAAACGCTTATTATTGATGGCAGGTTTAGTCACACTTGTTTTTGTGTTGTCTGCCTGTGGAACAGCCCCGATTAACGAGAGCAGTACAGGAATTTGGGACCGCTATATTGTCTATTATTTCGCTGAGGCGATCAAATTCTTATCTATTTCAGCAAATACTGGTATCGGGATCATCCTATTTACATTAGTAATTCGGATTATTTTATTACCATTAATGCATTTCCAAACGAAAAGCATGCGCAAGACACAAGAACTACAACCTAAATTAAAAGCGCTACAAAAACAATACTCATCAAAAGATCCGGAAACACAACGATTATTCCGTGAAGAACAACAAAAACTATATGCTGAAAATAATGTAAATCCGTATGCCGGATGTTTACCATTATTGATTCAAATGCCGATCATGATGGCGCTGTATCAATCAATTTCTCGTGTACCAGAATTGAAACAGGGAAGTTTTATGTGGCTGAACTTAGGTCAACCCGATCCATATCTGATTTTACCGATTTTAGCAGCGGCCTTTACATTTGCCAGCAGCTACTTAACTAGCATGAGCCAAATCGAGTCAAATGCGTCATTGAAAATCATGAACTTTGTAATGCCAGTTATGATCTTTGTTATGGGGATGAACTTGGCCAGCGGATTATCACTTTACTGGGTGGTGTCTAATGCCTTCCAAGTAGGACAAACATTATTGATCAACAATCCATTCAAGATTCGTAAAGAGCGTGCAGAAGCAGAACGACAAGTGAAAGAACGCGAACGAGCACTGAAAAAAGCAATGAATCCTAAGAAAAAAAATAAGAAAAAATAAAAGGAGGTTTTCCAGATGCCGGTTTATGAGGGAAACACAATTGAAGAAGCGACAACTAATGGGTTGCACGCACTGAATTTATCAAAAGAAGATGTAGAGATTACCGTGATCACTGATGCTAAGAAAGGTTTCTTGGGTTTTGGTAAAAAACTTGCTCAAGTATCAATCGAACCAACTGTTAGCGAACAAATCACAGAAGCCGTTGAAGAGACAGTCGGAGACATCATTGTGGCAGATGAGGAAGTTAAAACAGAAATGGCAGTTGAAGAATTGCTAGCTGCTAAAACATCTGATTCTTCTGAACCCAAAATCTTGGAAAACCTAACAGATGAAGAGGCAGTTACTGAATTAGCAATGTATTTAACTATGATTTCAAAAGAATTAAATGCACCAGCATTGGTTCGTTTAGAACGTAAAGATGGCTTATTAGTTTTCCATTTAGACACAGATAAACAAGGGATTTTGATTGGAAAACATGGAAAAGTCTTAAATGCATTGCAATATTTAGCACAAGTCTTTGTTCATCGTGTGGCAGAAAATAAATTATCGGTTGTTGTAAATGTGGGTGATTATCGTGAAAAACGCCAAGCAATTTTACAACGTTTAGCAGAAAGAACAGCTGAAAAAGTTAAACAAACGGGTCGTCCAGTTTTTCTAGAACCGATGCCGGCATTTGAACGAAAACAAATTCATTTTACCTTAAGTAAAGATGACCACATCAAAACACATTCAGAAGGTGACGAGCCTTATCGTTATCTGGTTGTTGAACCTGTGAAAAAACATTATTAATCGAATAAAGATGAGTATTCCGCTAAAAAATACATTGACAATTATTGTTAAACAAAGTATATTTTAAACGAAATCATTCTTATCAACGTACAAAATACGATGATAAAGTAGTTGGAGCATTCGTGCTTCTTCCAGCCTGGTTCTTTTAGAATCAGGTTTTTTATTTTGTTCAAAGCAAAAAAAGAAGCGAATTCGCTTCTCCTTTTTATATATTACTTAACCAATATTCGTTTGTGTAAATTGAACCACAGTCCCATAAGCAAAAATTTCCACGACCCATTTTCCTTGATATTCCACATATTTTTCTTCAAAATGACAATTGATTACAGCATCTGCTTCATATTCAAATGCAATCAATTTTAGCTGACGATAGACGCCGCTAAAGACATCATTTGGATTGACATCGGGTGAAAATAAATCTGTCTCAATTCGATCTGTCGCAAAAACAATATCCCGAACGATATACTTTCTACTAACATTTCCTGTCGATAATGTGATTCCACTTAAACGATTTTCTAATTCTTGTTGATTAAGTTCATCCTTATTTGCTCGTTTCATCATAGGAACCTCCTTGCTTTATTAGTTTTATTTTAAAGATAAACCAGAAGAATTGCAAAGTTAACGAACAATTTCAGTAAACAAACAATGTTGCGAAAAAAATAAAAATATGCTATTCTATGTCAAGAAATTAATAGGAATTGATGCAGTGAAAGTGCTAGATCCAACCTGAAAAAATAGGGGTGGAGTGGGCGCTTTTTTTGTAGCCAAAAATTGATTTATACATAATTTTGAAAAAATAAGAGGTGTTTCACGTAGTTATTATTACGCAAAAAACAGCTCAATCCATTAATGAAAGGAATTCAGTCAATCATGCAACAAATAACGCTAGAATTTGATACGATCGCCGCAATTTCAACGCCTCCTGGCGAAGGAGCTATTAGCATTGTCCGTTTGAGTGGAGATGAAGCGATCAATATCGCAAATAAAGTCTATCGCTCCGGTAGTAAGCAATTGCTTGATGTGCCTACTCACACAATTCATTACGGTCATATTCTTGATCCTAAAGATGACAGCTTGCTGGATGAAGTGATGGTTTCTGTAATGCGAGCACCGAAAACCTTCACTAGAGAAGATGTTGTCGAAATCAACTGTCACGGCGGGATCGTGGTCGTGAATCAATTATTGCAGCTATTATTAAGAGAAGGCGCACGTTTGGCTGAACCTGGTGAATTTACCAAAAGAGCCTTTTTAAATGGACGAATGGACTTATCTCAAGCAGAAGCGGTAATGGATTTGATTCGGGCAAAAACAGATCGGGCAATGCATGTTGCTTTAGATCAATTGGATGGAAATTTATCTTCTCTGATTCGCTCATTAAGGCAAGAGATTTTAGAAACTTTAGCCCAGGTTGAAGTCAATATCGATTATCCTGAATACGATGATGTCGAAGAATTAACAACCAAGTTATTGTTAGAAAAAGCTGGCTTTGTTAAAGCTCAGATTGAAGGATTGCTGACGACAGCCAAACAAGGAAAAATTCTACGAGAAGGCTTAAGTACAGCGATTATCGGCCGTCCAAATGTCGGAAAATCAAGCTTGCTGAATCACTTATTGCAAGAAGAAAAAGCCATTGTAACAGATATAGCTGGAACCACTCGTGATGTTATCGAAGAATATGTGAACGTTCGTGGTGTACCACTGAAATTGATCGATACAGCTGGAATTAGAGAAACAGAAGATATTGTAGAACGAATTGGGGTAGAACGCAGTCGTAAAGCATTAGCTGAATCCGATTTGATTTTACTAGTTCTAAATCAAAATGAGCCGCTAACAGAAGAAGATCGTCAATTATTAGCTGCGACGGAAGGTTTAAAACGAGTAATCTTACTAAATAAAATGGATTTACCTTCTCAATTAGACCGAGAAGCATTAAAACAGCTCGTTAATGATGAAGAAATATTACCCGTATCGGTTTTATCCAATACAGGGATGGAACAATTAGAATTAAAAATTGCAGACTTATTTTTCGGCGGACAAACAGGGGAAAAAGATGCAACTTATGTTTCCAACACCCGCCATATTGCCTTATTAGATCAATCAGCAATCGCGCTAGATGAAGTGATTCGAGGAATCGAAGCTGGCATGCCAGTTGATCTCGTTCAAATGGATATGACCCGCTGTTGGGACTTTTTAGGTGAAATCGTCGGTGACAGTGTTCAAGATGAACTAATCACTCAATTATTCAGTCAATTTTGTTTAGGAAAATAGAGAGGAAGAGTCGATGAATCAATTTAAAGCAGAATCTTATGATGTAATCGTAGTTGGAGCAGGACATGCGGGCTCAGAAGCAGCTTTAGCCTCTGCTCGCATGGGCAGCAAAACACTGCTCCTAACAATTAATTTAGATATGGTCGCATTTATGCCGTGTAACCCATCTGTGGGAGGTCCAGCCAAAGGAGTCGTAGTGCGAGAAATCGATGCCTTAGGCGGCGAAATGGGTCATAATATAGACAAAACATACATCCAAATGCGGATGCTAAACACAGGAAAAGGTCCGGCCGTTCGCGCGTTGCGCGCCCAAGCGGACAAGCACGCTTATGCTACTGAAATGAAGCACACGATCGAACGCACAGACAACTTATCATTACGCCAAGGAATCGTTGAGCGTTTGATCGTGGAAGATGGTATTTGCAAAGGAGTTGTCACAACAACAGGTGCTCAATACCAAAGTAAAGCGGTGATCATTACAGCTGGAACAGCACTTCGCGGTGAAATCATCATCGGGGAACTAAAATATTCTTCAGGCCCCAATAATTCATTGCCATCGATTGGTTTAGCTGATCACTTGAAAGAATTAGGCTTAGAAATGGATCGTTTCAAAACTGGGACACCTCCTCGTGTAAAGGCTAGCACGATCGATTATTCTGTCACAGAAGAACAACCGGGCGATGAACAACCAAATCACTTTAGTTTCAGTACGCCAGATAGTGCTTATAATTTGGATCAACGTTCTTGTTGGTTGACGTATACGAATGAAGGAACTCATGAAATCATTCAAGACAATCTACACCGCGCACCAATGTTTACAGGAATCGTAGAAGGTGTAGGCGCACGTTACTGCCCTTCGATCGAAGATAAAATCGTTCGTTTTTCTGACAAACCTCGTCATCAATTATTTTTAGAGCCAGAAGGATTGAATACAGAAGAGGTTTACGTTCAAGGACTTTCTACTTCCTTACCAGAAGATGTTCAAACGGATATTCTACATTCAATTGAAGGATTGGAAAAAGCTGAAATGATGCGTACAGGTTATGCGATCGAATATGATGTTGTTGTGCCGCACCAATTGCGTCCAACACTTGAAACGAAAGTGATCGATGGCTTATTTACAGCGGGTCAAACCAACGGTACCAGTGGCTATGAAGAAGCAGCAGGACAAGGATTGATTGCAGGAATCAACGCTGCACTTAAAGTACAAGGGAAAGAACCGTTTGTCATGAAACGCAGTGATGGCTATATCGGTGTTATGATCGATGATTTAGTGACTAAAGGAACCAATGAACCCTATCGTTTACTAACATCAAGAGCTGAATATCGTTTGATTTTACGTCATGACAATGCAGATCTACGTTTAACAGAACAAGGGCATGAAATTGGTTTAGTTAAAGAAGACCAATACACAGCCTATCTTGAAAAGAAAAAAGCAGTCGAAACTGAAATCGCTCGCTTGAATTCAGTCAGAGTGAAGCCTACAGCGGACGTACAAGCGTTTTTAGAGGCAAAAGGTTCTGTTCCGTTGAAAGATGGGGTCTTAGCTGGAGACTTCTTAAAACGCCCAGAAATGAGCTATCATGAAGTGACACAATTTATTCCAGCAGCCGAAGTAGAATTGGATGATAAAGTTATTGAACAAGTTGAAATTCAATTAAAATATGAAGGCTACATCAAAAAAGCACTAGAAAAAGTCGATAAACTAAAACGAATGGAAGCCAAACGAATTCCAGAAAATATCGACTATGCAGCTATCAATGGCTTGGCGACTGAAGCGAAGCAAAAACTACAAAAAATCCAACCAGAAACAATTGCTCAAGCAAGTAGAATCAGTGGTGTAAATCCAGCTGATGTGTCGATTTTGATGGTTTATATCGAGCAAGGCAAGATAGCAAAAGTACAAAGCTAATAGAAGATAGTTAAAACAGAGATGTTATTCATCCATTCATGAACTTATTTTCTACAATAGAAATACCCAGTGAGCGTAAATCTTCTCACTGGGTATTTTTCATCTATTTTTTCAAAACTGTAAATCTTTATTTTCTGATATTCAGATAACTTAGAATTTATTTCGCGTGTTTGCCTTTTTTTCTTTTCCAGAAAAGAAGTGATCCAGCGATTCCTGTCATCAAGACGCCGATACTTTGTTCTGTTACAGAAGTTGCGGTTCCTGTATTGGGTAGTCGCCTTTTAGCTGAACGAGTATTTGGCAGTGTATTTCTTGAAGGATTGGTTACGGTATTTGTGGTAGTTCTTAGCATCTCAGATTGGACCTGCTCTTTTTCTTTCGGTTTTACTAGTGTTTTCGGCTCTTCTGGACGTTTCCCTTCCACAGGCGCTTCTGATGTATTTGGTTTAGTTGACATCGTAATCTCGATAGGTTTTTCTACAGGTTTTGTGGTCTCTTCTACTACTTCTGGACGTGTAATCTCTGGAATAACAGGATCTCCACAAGCTGGAGCTTTCTCGAATTCTTTCGGTTTTTCCACGGGTGCGACGCCTGTAACTTCATCTAAATCGTTTAAATCAATTGGCGCTTCTGGCTGCAAACTACCTTCGGCTTCTTCGCTATCAAAATCCACATCAGTTACATCTTGTGATTCTTCTAATTTAACAATTGGCTCAGTTGGTACTGAGGCGTGTTTTTGTGTTAACGCATGTTGTGTAATTCCTGTAATTTCCACGATCGCTTTTGATGAAACTACTGTTGGCTCTATTGCTAGGTTTACAGGTTTCTCTACAGGCTCAACTTTTTTAGGTATGCTAAGAATTGCTGGCTCTATAGGTTCTATAGGCATCTCTGGTACGGTTGGAATGCTTGGAGCTGTGAGCTCTAAAAGTTCAAGATCACCTAAATCAATTCCGACAGGTTCAACATCAATTGGCTTAATATCAACTGTTCCAAGGAATGATTGTGTACTCATCCGCCAATTAAAGACAGAGCTGCCTCCGCCCATTTGTATCCAATCGTAGAGTGAGAGGTTTAAACCTTCAAGATAAGGATCTTCATAAAAATCGTCAAGTCCTGATTGGTAAACACTTGTGGCAGCCTTGAGACCTGAAGTAACGGATGTAGTAATTCTATCTAAATTAATAGGCGGCTGAACACTGCTACCTGTTGCGTTATTAAACTCATCAATAGCAGTAGCGATAGCTTTGTTTGCTTCGGTCCATTCAGAGGAAACTCCTTTTAAATACTCAGAGTACTTAGTCAGGCTTTTGAGTGCTTCACCTGCTTTTGTTTTGTAAGTAGAGACAAATTCATTCCAAGCATCAGTGGTATTTAATGATTGTAGATGTTCATCAGGATATCCAATAGAGGAAAAATCCAAATCCCCAGCTGAATTGATAATTGTGACCCATGTATTCAATTCTTTATTAGGATCACCTGCATTGCCATTTGCCCAGCCTGATTTATAGGTATTAAAAGCATCGGAATAGTTATTGTATGCTTGATAATATTGTTGATACGCTTTAGCATTATCTATATTTTTTAGCATCATTTCTTCTGCTTTTTTTATATAATCTGATAATGTACTCTCAAAACCTGCGGGCTTATAAACATTGGTAATATTACCTTCAGGTACAATAGAGCTGGCATTATAGGCATTATTTTTAGATTGATATTCCTCAATAACTGGCCATGAGAGAGTTAGGGCTTCTGTTAAAGCTTGTTTAGCTAAACTGTATTCAGTCTGCCACTCGGTTAAGTCATTTTGAATATTTTCAGAATTTTCCTGTGTGATTTTATCTTTTGGGAAATTTTTAAAGACATTCTCCATGTTAGTTGTAGCATCATTAATTTTTGTTGCAGCAATAACTGCATTATCATATGCTGCTAGTGCTTCATCATAAGGCTGTGAAGCGGTGCCGTGCATTTCTTGTGCCAGAGCATATTTTGTCTGTAGAGCTTCATATTGTTTATACGTTGAAGCATACGCTTTTTCTAGTGTTTTTAACGTTTTATCTGCTAAATTATATGTAGTATCAGCTGATTCCCATGCCAAAAAAGCATCGGTATACTTTACATGAATGTCTTTGTATTGTGTTTCGATTTCTGTAAAGGCTGTACGTAATTCATTATATTTTTCTGAAACAGCTAGATACTCAGCTTCATGTTTGTTTTTCTCTGTTTGAAGGTTTTTCAATGTTTCAGAAGTAGATTCATAAATTTTAAGTGCCTGCTGATATTTTTGTTCAAGAACAACATAGTAAGCAGCTAATTCTGCATATTCTTTTTCGCGAAGCTCATAAGCTTCAGTGATTGCTGAAATCTTCTCTTGTGCAGTTGAATAAGCTATTTTAGCTATAGTATATTCGTTTTTTAACTCACTAAACTGTTTTGTTACTGCCGTATAATTTGCCTTTGTTTCGGTATATTGTAACGTCAATTCCTTGTATTGTTTTTTAGTTGTGGTCAGGAGTTCACTCACGTTTGCAAAAACTGTTTTAGCCTGTAAAAGGTCAGCTTTTAGCTTGATCAATTCATCTTTAAGTGTTTGCTGTTGTAGCAATAGCTGATCATAGTCGTTACGGATTATTTCGTATTGTTGGCGAATTGTTTCATAAGTAGTCTTTGCCTCGTTATACTTCTCTTTGGTTAATTCATAGGCAGCTGAGCCACTTATAAATTTAGTTAAGATGTCGTTATAAGACAAGCTTAATTTTGTTGACTGATCTTTTACTTCATCAACTTCTGCGAGTGTTGTTTTATAGGCTTTTTCGGTTTTTTCGTAGACACTCATTACTTGAATATAGTTGTTGCTGATTGCTTGATAGTCTAACTCTAATTTTTGGTAATTACTTTTAGCTTGGTCACGTTGTGCAACAAGAGAATCATACGTTTGTTTGATTGCTTGATAAGAAGCTGAAATAGTTTGATAGTTTGCTACTATTGTTTCATAAGCTGTTTTTGTCTCTTTAAATTGGTTAGTTAGTAAATCGGCTTGTTCTTTTACTTGTTGATAGTGGTTATTCACTTCATTGTAAAGGGTATTATTTTCTGTATATACGTTTAGTGCAGCTGTATATTCTGCTGTACCTTCTTCATATTGTTTTAGAATCGTCTCAGCTTCTGTTCGTTTTTCGTTATATGTGTTCAATTCTGCTTTATAAGTAGCGAGTTGAGTATCGTAAGCTGTTTTTTGTTGATCATAAGTTGCTTTAGCTGTGTCGTATGTTTTAGTTTTCTGATCGAAAGCCTGTTTTTCTATTTCATGAGCTGTTCTCGCCGTTTCGTACTGATTTACTAAGTCCTTTAATTGATCGGATACATTGTTGTAATTAGCTAAAGCTGTTTCATAAGCTTGTTTTTTTGCTGTATAGTCATCTTTAATTTGGTTGTAAGCAGTAAGTTTACTCTCATAGTCACTTATGGAGTTGTTTAGTTCGGATAAACGTTTTTCACAATCAGCTTTTTCAGTTAAATAAAGGTCTTTTGCGGTAGTATACTCTTTTAATAGCGTGTTGTATTCACTAAGTGTCTGATCATAATCAGATTTGACCGTAGCATATGCTGTTTTAGCTGATTCAAATTCAGTTTTGCTCGCACTATATAAATCAGCGGCCTGATTAAATTCTGTTGCTGTCGTATCATAAGCTTCTTTTTTAGTATTGTACTTTTCTAGTAGCGTGTCATAAGAAAGTTTTTCTAAATTGTAGTCCTTTAACTGATTATTGTAGGTATTTTTTGCATTGTTATAAACAGCTTGAATCGTTTCATATTCTGTCGCTATTTTTTCGTAGGTTGTCCTCTTTTTCTCATATTCAATACGTAAGTTTTCATAAGTTATTCTTTGATTCTCAGCTTCACTATTTGCTGTTTCGTAAAGAGTCAGTGCAGCTAAGTATTTCTCCTGCATACCAAGGAACGTCACTTCTGTTTTTTGATAAAGAGCCTGTTCTGTTTCATAAGCATCCTTTGCTTCATTATAATGATCAATATGTACTTCATAATTAGATTTATTTGTTTCATAAGCAGATCTGCTTGCCTCATAAGTTTCTGCAATTTTTTCGAAATTCAGTAACTCTGTTTGATAGGCTTCTTTCAGGACATCAAGTTCTGTATTTAGTTGATCGGCAGTTTGATAGGTAGCATCAGCGTTGTTTTTCAATTCATTATATTCATCCAACGCACGATCATAGTTGTTTTTTACTGTTACGTACTCGTCTCGTGCAGCTTCATATTCTTTCAAAATTCCAATATAATCTTTTGGCAAAGCTGGTTGTGTCGATTGGTCTACTTGTTCTAAGGCCACAGCAAATGTACGAATAGGTGTAACAATTCCTATAAGAATAGGACTGGAATATAATATGAACTTAAATGATCTTTTTTTCCATAACTCATTCATTAAATACACATACCTTTCTTTTTTTATTATCTTTCATAAAGTAAAATATTGAAAATAAAAAGATAATTATATTTACACAAATGTAATTGTACTATATGGTGAAGTGAAATATTCATCATATTTTTTTGCATTCTTCTAATTTTTTGAGAACATAAGGGGTGTGTAATAGAATAAATAACAAAAAATACTTTGAATAAATGAACTATATGATGTTTCACAATTGTTTTATCCAAAAAAATGTTTATTAAATTACAAAATATAGAAAAAGTAAAACAAACTAAGCTGTATTGATTTATTTCTTGTTAAAATTAAATGAGAAATAAATTTACGCTCAAAATATAAATTGTTTTGTAAATACTGTTTTTCAAAGAAAAGACAATAAAATAAGTGATTTTTTTACTATATATTTTCTAAATACAATCATTAATTTTTTAAGAGAAAAAGATAGGAAAGTTTTTGGGAGAGTGTTGATAGTAAGTTAAGAGTTTTAATAAGAAAATTTGCAGTAGAATGAACTTGTGAAAAAGCCAGTGCGCTTCAATAGGCGCAAGTATTAATAATAGTCCCGTTAGAAAAAGAAAGGAGGGAAAAAATGCGTAAAATAAATACAATTGACGAGTTTTGGGAAGCAGTAGATGAAATAAGAATAGAAAAAAACTTAAATTGGTCAGATTTAGTTGGTGGAAAGGCCAAATTAGCTACTAGTAAAAAATGGAATCTTACATTGATGAACATTCTTCAAATACAAAAAGAATTAGATGTAGATATCATTAATACATTAGCATATCAGCTGTTTGATACAGAAACGAACCCGTCTAAAGATCCCGAGACACCACAAAAGATGGCGCTAATACATCAATGGATTCAAGCAGATAATTGGATGGAAAATGAAGAGACGGTGCAAAAAGTTCAAGAATTAGCGATGACGATTATTTGATAAAAAACTACTGGATAAACGGAGGATCAAAAGAACTTAGTTTTCAAAATGGAACACTTTTGATTCAGCCGTATTAAACAATTAAAGGAGTGAAAACATATGTCTAACATAGAAAAAATGATCAGATGGATGACGGATCGAAAAGGGAAAGTTACTTATTCGATGGATACACGTTTAGGACCTAATAGCTATGACTGTTCTAGCGCAGTTTATTTCGCGTTAATTAGTGGCGATTTTTTACCAATTGGAACAATGGGAAATACAGATACACTTTTTACTCATTTGGGGAAATCAGGATGGATTCAAGTACAAGCGGATGTATCAGGCAATTATCCTGTGAAAAAAGGCGATATTTTTATTTGGGGAAATCAAGGTTCATCTGGAGGTGCAGCAGGGCATACGGGTATTTTTATGGATCACCAAGGTACGATTATTCACTGTAATTATGGCTATAACGGTATTACGATCAATGATCATGATACGATCTGGAGACTGAATGATTGTCCTGCAATTACAATTTATCGTTATAGTAAAGATGAAAACAATCATCAAAAACCACAGCCAAATACTCCTGAACCAATACCAGTGCCGCAAAAACAACAAGCTGGTTTGATTCCAATGAAAGGGATCTTTTATCCTGATAGGCGATTAGCAGTCAGCAAAGATACTAATCCAGATGATACGATCAGCCCAGCTCTCGACTATTATTTGCCAAATATGAGCATTAATTACGATCATTATATCCATAGTAATGGCTATGTTTGGATCAGCTATCTAAATTATGATGCAAAACGTCGCTATGTTGCTGTGGGACCGGATGATGATCAGACAGATACAACATGGGGAACAGGATTTTTTAACTAAAAAGTATAATGGGTTCATCTAGGAAAAGGGACTTATCTATAAAAATGAACAAAATCTTGCTATAATGTGGGAGAAATAATTATGGATGGAGTGACAATAGATGAGAACTAATTTTGTAGAGAGCGAATTTTCTCCATTAAAAAGAGTTGTTTTAGCGCAGTCACAATTTTATTTACCGGAAGAAGAAGAGCACCTAGATACTGGTTTTTTATCAGAAGAGAACTTGAATCTTTTTGATAAAAAAGTTGGAGATGTGGCTGATCTGTACCCGGAATTGCAAAAAAAATGGGAAAATGAAAAAGAACAAATGTTACAGTTGTTAACTTCTTATGGTGTAGAAGTTTTAAGACCACGGACATTGACGGAACATGAAAAAGCGTTAGGAAGAGATACAGGTCGAGGATATGCAAATTTCTTTTCAAGAGATCCTTTTTTCACTATTGGTAATTTCATTATTGAAGGAAATTTAAGATTTGCGCATCGGCGTTTGGAAATATTGCCGATTCGAGATATTTTAACGGCTGAGTCCAAACATCCAGAAGCACTTTATTTAGCTGCGCCGCAACCAGATATTTCTCAAGGAGTAGAAAGCGAAACAGGACCATTCTTAGAAGGCGGAGATGTCTTGGTATATGGAAAAACAATTTTTGTTGGCTATTCTGGATTGGCAAGTAATCTAAATGGTATATACTGGTTAAAGTCTTTATTAACACATTGGGATTATGACGTTGTACCTGTACGTTTACATCCTGATATCCTGCATTTGGATTGTGCATTGAGTATGGTTCGAGATGGATTGATGATTTATTGTAAGGATGCTTTTTTAGATGGACTGCCTAAAGAGCTGAGCCATTGGGATAAAATCAATATTTCTTTAAAAGAAGCATCTAAGTTGATGGCGAATGGACTTCCAATCAATGAGTCTGTATACGTTACAGATCAATCCTTTACACAGCTAATTTCAGCGTTGGAAGGTTATGGAATGAAAGTAGAGACTTTAGATTACGAAGTTTCAAGAATCTTTGGTGGCTCTTTCAGATGTACAACACAGGCATTATTAAGAATAGCTGATTAATCGCTAAATAGTAGAAATTCTGAATTTCACCAAACAATCGTAATAAAGAAACCAATTTTTCAACACAAAATAGTCACAATTTCGGGTTATTATATATTCATACCAAACAAATAACCCTAACAAAACACTTTTTCATTTTTTAACTCCTTTTCCCGCTCTTTCCCCGAAGAGCGGGTTCTTTGTTGTGAATCACTGTGATTGGCTACGCCAGAACAGATGATGAACAATACTTGGCGACCGTAGGGAGAGAAGTGACTATACTAGTGAATCCCCCCGCTTCAGTTCAATCTCATTGTTGTAAATTACGAAGAACGATGTGATTCGATGATGAACAATACAAGGCGTGAAAAGGGAGAGAAGTGACCATACTAGTGAATTCCCAAAACCCAAAAAAGTAATAGAAGCACAAGTCAACGTATTAAAAATAAAAGATTGATGTTCATTTTTCGAAAGAACCTTCTGTAAATAAGCAGTACACTAAAGAAACAAGATGAAGGGATTGATGATCAATGAATGAAAATAAAACCGCGCATTTTAGACATGCACATCAAAAGGATAAGCCACTTATTTTACTAAATATTTGGGATGTAGTTAGCGCAAATGAACTGACAAGGAAAAAAATTAATTTGATTTCAACAGGCAGTTATGCAATGTCAAATCATTACGGCTATCAAGATGGCGAAAATATGCCTTTTGATGAGCTATTAAGTTACATAAAACAAATGGACACAAAAACCAACTATATCACTGTAGATATCGAATCCGGCTATGCCATAAATACAGCAGATCTGACAAAAAACATTGAAACGCTCATCCAGATTGGCGTCATTGGTATCAATATTGAAGATAAACAACCAAATACGGAGACCTTATACACTATAGAAGAACAAAGCGAGCGGATATTATGTATCAAGCAAAAATGCAACGCTATAAAAAAGGATCTATTTATCAATGTAAGAACCGACACTTATTTTATTGGAGATGTCACCGAAAACAACCAAGATGAACAAGTACTAAACCAAACGATCTCGCGAATCAACGCCTATGAAAAAACTGGGATCGATGGTATTTTTATCCCAGGATTAAAAAATCAAGAACATCTAAAGAAAATAGCTGCAGCAACCAATTTACCGATCAATATCATGCTAGATATCCAAAAGGACTCAATCTCAGACTATCTAAATACAGGAATCTCAAGAATCAGCTTTGGTCCTTCGATCTATATGCTTTATAATGAAAGTGGAAATAATGATTTAAATAGTTTTTATACATCGTTATTGGCTGATTTATCTCAATACGAGGAACAAAATCACATTGAATTATTCAGAATACAGTAGAAAGGGGAATGCGCAATGATCGGCGAAAAAGAAAAAAAGCATTACTATCAAGCATTGCTGGCAAAGGATTCTACCTATGACGGAATTTTCTTTGTCGGCATTAAGTCAACTGGTGTTTTTTGTCACGCAACCTGTCCAGCAAGAAAACCAAAGTATGAAAACTGTACCTTTTACGAAACAGCAGAAGAAGCACTTTTATCTGGCTATCGACCTTGTAAACGATGCAAACCGTTATCTTTCCCAAGGGAGATTCCGCCACTAGTTCAAAAAATGGTTGAGCTAGTAGAGGAAAATCCAGAAAAACGTTGGAAAGATCAAGATTTCGCTGAATTGGGCATTCACTCGATGACAGCCAGAAGACAATTTAAAAAAGTCTACGGTATGACATTCGTTCAATATGCACGTTCAAGAAGGATGGGAATGGCTTTGAAATCAATCAAAAATGGTGAAAAACGAATCGATACTCAGCTGGATGTCGGCTATGGTTCACCTAGCGGATTCTATGATGCTTTTTCAAAAATCATGGGTAGAAATCCAAAGCAATCAAACGACATCAAGATATTATCGGCAGATTGGATCGATACGATTTTAGGCCCAATGATGAGTATTGCTGATGATGAATATCTGTACTTACTGGAGTTTGTTGACCGTCGAGGCTTGGAAAGAGAAATCGAACGACTACGCAATCGACTGAATGCTTCGATCGTTCCAGGAAAAACGAAGATCAATGAACAGATCAAAGCAGAGTTGGATTTGTATTTTGAAAAGAAATTAGATAAGTTTCAAACGCCTTATATATGTTTAGGCTCTGATTTTCAGAAAAGTGTTTGGCGGGCTTTGACACACATTGAGCGTGGAAAGACTTCTTCTTATAAAGAATTGGCAACGATGATCGGAAACCCAAACGGAATGCGTGCTGTAGGGAATGCAAATGGAGCGAATCAGTTGGCAATCATCATTCCATGTCATCGAGTAATCCAGACGGATGGCAGCTTAGGTGGTTATGGTGGGGGCGTAGAGCGGAAGAAATGGTTATTAAAACATGAGCAGGAGTATCGTTAAATTATAAAAGTAAGAACAAGGTTGGGATTAAGTGTTTAATCCTGAGAAATAAGAAGGGATTGCTTCTGCTCACACCGTTTATCCGGATTCCATATGGGTGGGATATGACTCGAAGAGTTAGGTCCCACTCACTTTTAAGTAACTAATGTTATTTTATTTAAATTCAAAAAAACACATAAAATCTACTATTTTGATCTAAAAGATTTATAAAAGTATGGTATTGTAAAGGAGTGGTTATTATAATTAATCAAAATTTTGAAAGAAAGAGTGGTTATAAAATTGAAAAAAGTGTTATTAAATGTATTGTTCATATGTCTAGGAAGCGCAGCTTTATTTTCTACTGATGTGCACGCACATGCTCAAAACAGAACAATTAACGAAACAAATAATCATGTTATGGGAAGCAACTTAAAAAAGGTAGAATCAGCTAAAAGAGAGCAACAGATTACGTTACCTTACACACAACAAACTCTTCCAAGAGCGGACTTTATCGATATTTCATCTTGGAATGGTGAAATATCTGTAGAATCCTATAAAAAAATGAATGCACAAGGTGTTAAAGGTGTAGTCGTAAAATTGACAGAATACACAACTTATCAAAATCCTTTTGCAAAAATTCAAATCGAAAATGCTAAAAAAGCAGGTTTAACTGTTTCCACGTATCATTATTCTTGGTTTGTGGATGAACAAAAAGCTGTTGAAGAAGCTAACTACTTTGCAGATTTTGCTGAAGAGCTTGGTTTGAGTTCAGATACAGTGATGGTTAATGATGCTGAAGAAGGAGAAATGATCCCGGCAGATGTAACCATCACATCAACTGCTTTTAAAAACCAGCTAAACAAACGTGGATTTAGCAACGTGATCCACTATAGTATGGCTAGTTGGTTTACAAATAATTGGCTGGAATTTCCAGTTTTAGGCAAAGAGAATTGCTGGGTAGCAGAATGGCCAAAATCACCATCGAATGAAAACTTATTACATTCAGATACAGCAGCATGGCAATGGAGTTCACAAGTGGAATTTTCCGGTGTGACAGGAGTATTTGATGCAAATGTGGACTATCTTGGTCGATTTACAGATACACTTGAGTTTAAATTGGGAACAGATATGAAGCCGATCCAGTATTATCAAGGGGAAGAAGTAGCGTATCAAGGGAAAAAGTATACAGTAATTCAAACACATAAAAATTATGGTGATCCTAGTGGCGTGCCAGGGATTGCTGAAGCTTTATTTACGGTGAAGAAGTAATTGGATAGATGAATAAAAAAGAGTGGACAATGGTCAGAACAAAATCTGATTATTGTCTACTTTTTTTGAGGTTAACAGCCACCTTAAAAGCCGCCACTGCTGAGTTGAAGATTAAAGGTATGTCAAAAATTATATATAATAGCATATTTTTTCAGATAATTATATATTAATCATCAATTGAATAGTTCCTTTAAAAGTAAAGATAAGGATAGTATTATATAAATGGAAGCCTTTTTTTGTTACACTGAGAAAAATAGGAGGGACGAGATGAGAGTTAATGAATACGGACAATCAATCGGGGCACCAATTGAGAACTGGTCTAAAAGGGAATATCCAACTAAGACTATATTAAACGGGATGTACTGTCGCTTAGAAAAAATGGATCAAACTAAGCATCTTGAAGGTTTGTACCAAGTCTATGGACCAGCAAGTGATCCTAAAACGTGGACATATATACCAATGGTTTCTTTCGAAAATAAAGCTGATTTTTCTACGTATTTAGAGTCAGCAAGCAAGTCACACGATCCATTTCATTATGTGATTATAGATAAGGCTAGTGGAAAAGCGCTTGGCACGCTAGCACTAATGCGAATAGATAGAGACAAAGGGACGATTGAAGTTGGATATGTTATTTATTCCGATCAATTAAAGAAAACACGAATAGCCACAGAGGCGCAGTATCTTTTAGCTTGTTACGTGTTGGATGAATTAGGCTATCGTCGCTATGAATGGAAATGTGACGCACTCAATGAACCTTCTAGGAAAGCAGCATTACGCTTGGGTTTTGTTTTTGAAGGGATTTTCCGGAATGCTTTGGTGTATAAAGAGCGAAATAGAGATACAGCTTGGTTTTCTATGATTGATAGCGAGTGGCCTAGAAACAAATCTCGAATGGATGTATGGCTAGATCCATCGAATTTTACTGCTGATGGCACGCAAAAGAAGCGTTTGAATGAGCTTTAAATACAGGAATCATTTAATTTGAAGGGAAGTCAATGAAATGAAACAGTCAGAAATTCAATTAACAAAGTTACCTAAACCAATGATTTTTACCGATGTTGCGCCAACATTTCTAACAGATGAAACGATGGATGAAAGAAAGCAAAAAGTATTGGAAAATATGAAGTCTGAAAATTACGATACTCTAGTGATTTATGCAGATAAAGAACATGGAGGCAATTTTGAGTATTTAACTGGTTTTATTCCTCGCTTTGAAGAAGGATTGCTTGTTTTAGATGTTACAGGTGAAAGCACACTGATTTTGGGGAATGAAAACTTAAAAATGGCAAAAGTTGCTCGAATTGAAAATCAATTGATCCATTCTCCACTTTTTTCTTTGCCAAACCAGCCGATGGATAATGAAGCAAGATTGGAAAATATTTTTGAAAAGATCGGCTTATCTGAAAAACGGAAAATTGGCGTTGTCGGTTGGAAAATGTTTACTACGGCTGAATCAGACAATGAAGCTTATTTTGATCTGCCTTATTTCATTATTCAAGCACTTTTAACGAGTAAAAATGATCAAGCAGTAATCAAAAATGCCGCCCATCTGTTTATTAGAGGAGATAAAGGTGCACGTACGACCAATAATGTAAATGAAATTGCTCATTATGAATATGGGGCAAATCTATCATCCATCTGTATTTTAAAAGCGATGGACATGGTTGAAGTTGGCATAACTGAAGCTACATTAGGCAATGAACTGACTGCTGAAGGACAAACCAACACAGTTGTTACAATTGCTGCTACAGGACAACGTTTTGAATTTGGGAATATATACCCAACTCATAAACAAGTAAAATTAGGCGATCCATTATCTTTAACAACAGCTTTCAAAGGTGGGTTATCTAGTCGAACAGGTTTTGTGATAGAAAATGAGAAGCAACTGCCAGAGAATCAGCAAGACTACTTAGAGAGAGTTGCTAAACCTTATTATCAAGCCGTCGCTATTTGGTTAGAAAAGATAAAAATTGGAATGGCAGGTAAAAAACTGTATCAAACAATTGAAACTGTTTTTCCTCAAGCTGATTACCACTGGCATTTAAATCCGGGACATTTAGTATCAGATGAAGAATGGATGTCTTCGCCGATCTACGCTAACTCTGAAGAGACATTGAAAAGCGGGATGATTTTACAAATTGATATTATTCCCTCTGTGGCAGGTTATACAGGTGTGAGTGCAGAAGAATGTGTGGCGTTGGCTGATGCTACGTTGCAAACTCAAATCAAAGAAAAGTATCCAGAACTATGGCAGCGCATAATTGCTAGAAAAGCTTACATCAGAGAAACATTAAATATTGAATTAAGCGAAGATGTGATTCCATTATCCAATACGGTAGGCTATTTACGACCGTTTTATCTGGCAAAAGATCAAGCGTTTCACTGTGTTAAATAAAAGTAAAATAAGCAACTATCCTTTAAATATAAGGGGAGTTGCTTATTTTATTTTAAAAATCCATTGTTACACGTGAAACATTTACTATATTTTTCGAAAAAAACCGTTATTTTTTCGAATGCCAATATTTCCAGTGGTTCCACAAGATGTAACTTTCCTTAAATAGATGCAAGTCTTTGGTACAATGAACGATTCAGGTGTTTAGCTACTTCTATTTATATAGAAAGAAACATTTTATTAAACTGTCATAAATCTTACTAAAACCATTGCAAGAAATTGCTATTTGCGTTAAAGTAAGAAAAGACAACTGTGAAACATTTTTCTGTTTCACGCAAGGAAGGAAACGTATGACACCAGAAGAATTTAGACAATTATTAAGCCAAAAAGAGATCCAACTATCGGATTATCAAATGGAACAATTTGCCCGTTATTTTGAATTACTTGTTGAATGGAATGAAAAAATGAACCTGACAGCAATCACAGAAGAAAAGGAAGTATACTTAAAGCATTTCTATGATTCTATCTCACTAGCGTTCTTTGAAGATTTTTCAACAAACAAATCAATTTGTGATGTGGGAGCCGGTGCGGGATTTCCTAGTATTCCCTTAAAAATCGTTTTTCCAACATTACAAGTAACGATCGTTGATTCACTAAATAAACGAATTACATTCTTAACTGAATTAGTTAATGAGTTGAAGCTGGAAAATGTTTCTTTGTATCATGATCGTGCCGAAACGTTTGGACAGCAAGAGCAATTTCGTGCGGCGTTTGACTATGTAACAGCTCGTGCAGTTGCTCGTTTGAATGTTTTGAGTGAGTTATGCCTTCCATTGGTAAAAAAGGATGGTTTTTTCTTAGCACTGAAAGCTGCTAAAAGTGAGGAAGAAATTATTGAAGCGAAGCCTGCGATTGCTATTTTAGGCGGAAAGTTTCAAAAAGAAGTTTCTTTTGAGCTGCCGATCACAGAAGACGAACGACATATTGTTGTGATCCAAAAGAAAAAGGAAACACCAAAAAAATACCCAAGAAAACCTGGGCTACCAAATAAACAACCAATCAAATAAGATGGAGGAACACAAATGGCACGAATAATTTCTGTAGCGAATCAAAAAGGCGGCGTTGGTAAGACAACGACTACTGTGAATCTAGGTGCATGTCTTGCTTATTACGGCAAGAAAGTGTTGCTGATCGATATTGATGCTCAAGGAAATGCAACAAGTGGTATCGGTGTACGTAAACCCGATGTTGCAACGGATGTTTATGATGTATTAGTAAATGAAGAACCAATCAAAAACGTGATTCAGCAAACTTCTCGAGAAAACTTAGATATCGTTCCAGCTACGATCCAGCTTGCTGGAGCAGAAATTGAATTGACTTCAATGATGGCTAGAGAATCTCGTTTAAAAGCTGCGATAGAAGAAATAAATGATATCTATGATTTTGTTTTGATCGATTGTCCACCATCTTTAGGACACTTAACAATCAACGCATTTACAGCGAGTGATTCGATTTTGATTCCTGTGCAATGTGAATATTACGCACTAGAAGGTTTGAGCCAGCTACTAAATACGATTCGTCTCGTTCAAAAACATTTTAATCCGGAACTACGTATTGAAGGTGTATTGTTGACGATGTATGATGCCCGAACAAATTTAGGCGCTGAAGTTGTGGAAGAAGTCCGTAAGTATTTCCGCGAAAAAGTGTATGACACGATCATTCCTAGAAATGTCCGTTTATCTGAAGCACCAAGTCATGGTTTGTCAATTATTGATTATGATCCCCGTTCACGTGGTGCCGAAGTGTACCAAGCACTAGCAAAGGAAGTGTTGGATAATGAGTAAAGGAAAAGGTTTAGGTAGAGGTATTGATGCATTGTTTCAAGATTTTGCTAGTTTGGAAGATGTAGATGTTCAAAAAGAAGAGGTACTTGAAATTCCTTTAAATGAACTTCGTCCCAATCCTTATCAGCCAAGAAAAACATTCGATGAAGCGTCCCTTCAGGAATTAGCAAATTCGATTCAGCAATCAGGTGTTTTTCAACCGATCATTGTTAGAAAGTCTGCCGTTAAGGGATACGAAATCATTGCTGGTGAACGACGTTTCCGTGCATCAAAATTAGCAGATAAAGAAACAATTCCAGCAATTGTCCGAGAATTTGATGAAGAAGCTATGATGCAAGTTGCTGTTTTAGAAAACTTACAACGTGAAGATCTAAATCCGTTAGAAGAAGCTGAAGCATATGATATGTTGATGAAAAACTTAAAACTGACGCAAGTAGAAGTAGCAGAACGTTTAGGGAAAAGTCGTCCATACATTGCGAACTATTTACGGCTATTAACGTTACCGACTCAAGTAAAAGAAATGGTTCAAGCTGAAACGTTATCGATGGGGCAAGCTAGAACTTTACTTGGCTTGAAAGACAAAGATATGATACTAACATTAGCTAAACGCGTGGTAGAAGAAAACTTAACTGTTCGTCAGTTAGAACAAATCGTCAATGATTTAAATGAAAATCAAGGCAAAAAAGCACCTAAGAAAGAAAAGAAAAATGCCAAAGATAAACCCTACTACATTCGCGAAAGTGAAGACCGTTTAATGGATAAATTTGGTACAACTGTTGCTATTCAAGAAAAAGAAGGCAAAGGAAAAATTGAAATTGAGTACTTGTCACAATCAGATTTAGCGAGAATCCTAGATATTTTAGAGATTCATTTTGATGAAGCGTAATCGAGTTGTTTAATAGAGCAATAAAAAGTGTAGAGCCAA
>NZ_JAFLWD010000042.1:0-58906 GCF_017316105.1 Candidatus Enterococcus ikei | reverse complement strand
ACTACTAATCCTGGCTTTGTAAAAATAATTACTGATGATTTTTACTATACTTCAACTGATTTTTCTACTCGATTAGAACCAATCACTTCAGGTAATATAGTTGAAGTTCTAGCTATTGAATTCTCTGACTGGGGCTATCCTCGCTTGAAATGTGAAAAAGGCTATTTATCGGCTAATAAAATTTATGTAGAAAAATTTGAAAATACAGAAGATAAATAGTTTTCTTTTCTCTAACTATTTATAAATATCAACAGATTTCCTTGAAAAATGTAGGTTTCCTCGCTATAATGCAGAGAGGTTTAACTATTATTATATATGAAGCGAGGAAATCTATTGATTACTGTAAATGATGTAAGTTTGCTATTTTCAGACCGCAAACTTTTTGATGATGTAAATATTAAATTCACACCTGGTAACTGTTATGGTTTGATCGGTGCTAATGGTGCTGGTAAATCAACATTCCTAAAGATTTTATCTGGCGATATTCAACCAACGACAGGAAATGTTGCTTTGGGACCAGATGAACGTTTGGCGATTTTGAAGCAAAATCACTTTGACTTTGAAGATAATACTGTTCTAGAAACAGTTATCATGGGTCACAAACGTTTGTATGAAGTAATGAAAGAAAAAGATGCTGTCTACATGAAAGAAGATTTCACTGATGAAGATGGAATCAAAGCTGCTGAGCTTGAAGGTGAATTTGCGGAGTTAAATGGTTGGGAAGCTGAACCAGAAGCAGCTGTCTTGCTGCAAGGTTTGAATATTCCTGAAAGTCTGCACGACCAAAAAATGAGTGAACTAACGGCTGGTCAAAAAGTCAAAGTCTTACTTGCACAATCTCTATTCGGTAAACCTGATGTTTTACTATTAGATGAGCCGACCAATGGTTTGGACACTCGTTCAATCAATTGGTTAGAAGAATTCTTGATCAACTTTGAAAACACGGTTATCGTCGTTTCCCATGACCGTCATTTCTTAAACAAAGTATGTACCCACATGGCCGATCTTGATTTCGGAAAGATCAAATTATATGTTGGGAACTATGATTTCTGGTTAGAATCAAGCCAATTAGCTGCTAAATTACAATCCAATGCGAATGCGAAAAAAGAAGAGCAAATCAAAGAGTTGCAAGACTTTATTGCTCGTTTCAGTGCCAACGCATCGAAATCAAAACAAGCAACTTCTCGTAAAAAAATGTTGGATAAAATCACATTAGATGATATTCAACCATCTTCACGTCGCTACCCATTTGTTGGATTTACTCCAGATAGAGAAATCGGAAATGATTTACTCCACGTGGAAAATGTTTCTGTAACGATCGATGGTAAGAAAATTTTAGATAATATTTCTTTCTCTTTAAATAATGTTGATAAAGTAGCTTTTATTGCAGACAATGATATCGTTACAACGACGTTATTTAAAGTAATCATGGGTGAAATCACGCCTGATACAGGTAGCGTACGTTGGGGTGTTACGACTACTCAAGCTTACTTACCAAAAGATAACAGCAAAGACTTTGATACTGATTTAACAATTTTAGATTGGTTACGTCAATTTGCAAGTAAAGAAGAAGATGATAATACGTTCTTACGTGGATTCTTAGGAAGAATGTTATTCTCTGGAGAAGACGTGCTGAAATCAGTTAACGTGCTTTCTGGGGGCGAAAAAGTTCGTGTAATGTTATCTAAATTAATGCTTTCTAAATCAAATGTACTTGTTTTAGATGATCCAACGAATCACCTGGATCTAGAATCAATCACTGCGTTGAATGATGGACTAATGGCATTTACTGGCGCAATTTTATTTGCATCACATGACCACCAATTTATTCAAACATTAGCAAATCGCATCATCGCTGTTTCTGACAAAGGTGTTGTCGATCGTGCGGATACAACGTATGATGAATTCTTGGAAAATAAAGATGTTCAAAAACAATTGGATGAATTGTTTTCTGGTGAGTATTAGCCTTAATTAAACAATATAATTAAATCTATAAAGTAGAACTTGGAGAACTATTTCTCAGCTACTTTATAGATTTTTTATTTGTGAGATGTATCAGTTGTTTTTGATTCTATCAACATTGTTATTTTAGTTTCTTAGTTTTTTCCTGCGTTAAAAAATTGGAATTAGATCTGCTTCCTTTAAGCAACACTCTAAATCAGCAGCAAGTGCATGCCCAGCAGCTTTTCCTCTACCATAAAATCCAAACTGGATATCATGTGCAAGCTTTTTAGATGCTGTAATAGACATTCCTAGATTCGACTGCATCATTTGAATCAAACGAACATAAAGTTTACTTTCAGAAATCCCAAAATGGTCAGATAGTTGAGTGAGATTCCAACCTTTTTTCAGAAAATGGATAAGCACACAATCTGGAATCAAGATAGCTGATGCACCAATATCAGCTTGAAATTCGCATAGATCTTTGTAATAAGAATGGTCTACTTTCTTTTGCATATCTACAAACATATTATTTATTTCATCTCTATGAAATAAATAGTGAATTATTTCACGACTAATTGCGAAATTTTTATTTTTATCATCTAAACGTTGATTATACACAATTGTTGTTTCCAAGTTATCTTGAACAAGCATTCCAGAAATTTGTTTACTTGCAATCCCTTCAAAATTAAACCCTCGGATTACTACTCCTAGAGATTGAACTGACTCCCAAACCTGTGAATAACTATATTCTTCAAAATTAATCCCATTATCAATCATAATCCTCGAGATATATTGATTTATCTTATTAGAAAAGTCAATATATTCATTTAAGTTTTTAACCATCTCCCTATCCCCCTAATTGTTTATTTTTTCTAACCTATATTAATCGAAAAAGTGAAAACCTTTTAGTACTTTCTCATATCATAATTCTATGCATAATTACCAACTACTTAAGATATCTATGACGTTTTCGATTTTATAAATTTCTTTTTGTAAACTAATTGTAATCCGAGTGTAATATTTTTGTAATCAGTCTTAAGACCTATTTTTCTATTTCTTAGTTAAAAAACCCAGTTCCCCAAGTTGTATTCGTTTTTCCATCATCAGGACCAACTGCAACATAACGACGAGTTCCTTGATTATTAGTATAGCTAATCCAGACATACCCATTACTATGAATATAGCCATCATAATTGATTCTCATACCACGTAAATAGTAGTCCAGAGCAGGACTAGCTTTATCATCTGGATTGGTGTCCTGGCTAACTGCTAATCGTCTATCCGGATAAAATGCGCCGTACATTGTAATTAATCCTGGTCGTTGCTCTTGAGGGTGTGGTTTTGAAACTGGGTTATTAGCTTCATTAGTGCCATAACGATAAATTGTGATAGCAGGACAGCCATTTAATTTCCAGATAGTATCATGATCATTGATCGTTATACCATTATAGCCATAGTTACAATGAATAATTGCATCTTGATTGTCTACAAAAATCCCTGTATGTCCCGCTGCACCTCCAGATGAGCCTTGATTGCCCCAAATAAAGATATCTCCTCTTTTAGCTGGATAATTGCCCGTTGCATCAGGTTGAATCTTTCTCCAACCTGATTTTTCAAGATGTGAAAACAGCGTATCTGTGTTCCCCATTGTCTGTGCTGGTATGAAACTGCCACTAATTAAAGCAAAATAAACTGCACTAGAACAATCATAACTATTTGGTCCTAATCTAGCATTCATTGAATAAGTGACTCTCCCTTTTCTTTCAGACATCCATTGAATCATCTTGTCTAAATTACCCATCCTTTTTCAACTCCTTCAAAAGATCGTCTGCTTTTATCGCAGCATGAGTAAAACTGTTATTTTTCCACCAGGTCATCCCTGTTGAAACGATTGTAAAAATCAAAGACACAGCTTGATAAATTGTATCTTCTACAATATCAAGTGTGCCTTTTCCCGTTATCGCTAAAATTTGATTTAGTAATGCCAAAACTAAAATGATCGTTCTAGCAATTGTATCTGAGGATATTTGTTTCATTTTTTATTGCCCCTTTCTAAATAAGGTTTTGATTCGTTCATCATGCTTGATGACGGTATCTTCGATCTCACCGATTTTTCCTTCATGGTCGTCTAAACGATCAACCACTTCAGAATAGCGTTCATGCAGCAACTTGGTTTCTTCGGCTACGTTTCTTGATAGATTAGTGATCGCTTCAGATAAGCCATCAAGATTGTGTTTCATCGGATCTGAGATATTATTTTTGATTGCTTCATAGGCTTTTTTGGCTATCCATATGATCCAAGCGCTAAAAGAACCTGAGATAGCAAGCAATGCTGCAATTTCTGCAATCGTAAATCCTAAAAATTTCATAACTCACCATCTTTTCAATTTTTATAGTGTTACATATGTCATATTAATAAAATGAGTATTTCCTACTCTGAAGTTGAATGCAGAACCAATAGAAACATCTGAAGTATTAACTAGCATAATATCACCATTTGTTTCGATGATGATTGCTGTATTGGCATAAATCGATGATCTTGTATTCTCTGTCACCATGTTAACAGCCATTCTAGACATTGGAAACAGCTCTGGATCTGACACTTTTCCAACTTTGAATTTGTCATTTTTTGAAAATATAAATGGTTTGATACTACTTAAATTCACGCTAAAAAATACTGTTTTATCTTGCTTGATGATATTTTTATCTTCAATAGCAAAATATTCAGTTTCTTCAAATGTAACTGCTTCTGATCTATCTACATACTTAGAAGAATCACTCACTTGGGGAGCTAGCAACTTAAATAATGGTTTAAGGTCTACTGTGTAAAATAATTCATTCACGCCATTTTTTATATAATAAAATTGTACGCTTGTTTTACTTTTTTCCGTACTTGTTCGATCAAATAATATCTTTCCACTAATACTTGTATCCTGTTGAGACAACGGAACTTTTGTATCAGCAAATATAACTTTGTAATTTTGAACATTATCTTTGACCGCTATATTAAATTCAAGTTGATTGTTTGTTAGGCTATCCAGTTCATAATATACGTTAGGATACGAAAAGTTTTTGACCCATTTACCATTCTGACGAATATACGTGTTGCCGTCTAAAGGAGCTTCTGGAAATACTGAAGTCAGTACGCCATTTTTGTCCATCGTAATCGTTTTTCCGTCTGGTTTTACAACGGGAATATCGATCTTCTCTTTGACTAATTCAACTATGTTTTCTGTATTTAAATTAGTAGTAACAGCATGTGTACCACTGCCACTGACCTCTAGATAGCCATCTGTATTTGTTATCTGTGTTGGTTTTCCATTGCTGTTGACACCCTTACTTAACTCTCGAATATATTCAATAATGTTAACTCCATCAATATCTGATCCTTTAATATATGCGAAATCATTAGGTGATGTAACCGTTAGATCTGGGATAATAATATTCTTAGTATAAATAGTCTCTCTCTCATTATTAAAAACTTCTATTTTAGCAAATTCGAGTGGATTATCCCCAAAATGAAACTCTAATATGGTCTGACCTGTTTCCTCATTATAGTTAACGTCTGGCATAATAATCCTCGATGTTGTGTTAAATTGAGCTTTCAGACCTTCTTGTTCATAATTCCCATCCATAACCAATTGAATAATGCTATCCTCTGAATTTTCTACTATATGAAACCCATAACTTTTGCCGCCGATTGCCGAAATGACATTTTTTTCAATGCTGATATTTTTGCCAGCTGTTAATTTTTCTTGTTTCTTTTCCCATCTGTTTTTTTCAGCAGAGGTAACATGCATCTCCGCGTTATTAACATGTTTAGCGATGGATTCACTGATTTCATTTATCCCGAGAGCTTCCCCTACTTCTGGTAAATTAAGATCAACTGAAAGGTTATTAGTTCCACTACCATTCACCGCTATCAACCCATCGCTATTTTCTAACAGCGTTGGTTGATTTCCTCCCGTACCACCTAGATTTAGCTGGATAAACTTTTTACCATCATGAGACAATACCCAAACACTATTATCTGGCAAAATATACGCATGGTCTCGATTAGCCTCTTTTATTTCAGATAAGCTATTAACTGGTACCTCCCAAAAGCCAAAATCACAAAATTCTGGGACCGCGGGCTGTTTTTCATTATCATTACAAATTTTTGGTTTCGTCATTATTTTCTCCTCCTTTAATAATGTCTGCAAAACATGCAGCGCATTCTGTTACCTCTACACCTAAAAATTGTGTTAGAGCTTTAATAAATAATTTATTTTTGGCTAAGGCTGCTGATAACAAATCTTCATCACTGTCGCTAGCTTGCCAAGCTTCAAAAGCTGTCATCATCGCAATAGCGAGATGTTTGACCGTACACCATTTTTCTTTATCCCCAGAACTTCCATATAACTCAAAAAGATACAGCATATCTGCACGTCGCACTTTTGCAAGGACAGTGATTTCTTCTTTATATTCCGTAATTTTTTGTAGCTGTGACTCCAATTCTGTTTCAAGATCGATCAAACCATTTTCCAATTCCGATACTCGTTTTTCTAATAGTGTTTTAGCATGCATTTCAGCACTCGCTATTTGAACAAAACTTCTGATCAAATCTTCAGCAATGCCATCCGTTGAATGTTTATTTTCCATTTTCATCACCAGCTTTCTTATGTTTTGCGATTTCCCGCAACATGGAATTTTTACTTTTTTGTTGTTCATATGCGATTGAATCACTTTCTGCTTTAAAAAGACTGATCACAGTTTGGTAGTCTTTAGGATGATTTAGTAAATGTTTTTGCATTTTTTGTGCTTGTTCATCGTGTTTATTCATATCATCACCTGTTTACATGGGAGTATTTCAAGTAGTTTACTAATGTTGCATTGAACACTCCTGTTCCTTTCAGCTCCACTTTTTTATAGCCTGGTGTCAGTATTGCTCCACGCTGCCAATTAGGCATCAAACCAGTAGCTTTAAGAAGATCATAGTTGGATAATCCTTTCATTGGAAATACGCCTTCACCATTGATCCAGGAGCCATTATATTGCGCTTTTAAATACGGTGTCACATCGATTCCTTCGATCCAAATTTCAAAATCAGAAACACTGCTGGTAAATAAAGATACCCCAGCATCTAATGAGTGAGTATGTGGTACCGTTGTATGATTATGTGGATTAGGGCTTACGTTATTTTGATTAATACCTAAACCTGTCCCGTTCACTTGAACAGCTGTCGAGCCTGTTGAGCCGTTACCGCCGATCGGCATAGCAAATGGCTGGATGATAATCTTAAATTCAAATCGTTCATAATAAATCAGATCTGGACTAACAGAGATATAAAAAACAGCAGGGTGATTCGTATCACCCTGCCGTGTAAATTCCATCCCATAAATATCCACCACTTGATTTCTTCTTTGAAGTTGGTCTTGCCGACTTTCAACCGTTCGATCAGCGATTCGTTCGGCCATTTTATTTAATGCTGAATCATACGTCATTTTCATTATTGACCACTCTCCCTGTCTACTTTTAAAAATTTCTCCAAAACAACACTATTTTGCTCGACACCACTTTGATCGATTGCATAATTAATACTAGTAATATAAAACCAATCATCCAGCTTAAGGATCTTTTTCATGTAATTGGAACACTCTTCAACCATCAACAACTGATTGTCATATAATAGTCGAACTTTATCCCCCACATTGATGTCTTCTGGCAACTCTTCTACAGTCAGCTCGATTTGGTAGGTACGTCTGGACTGTTTTAATTTTTTCACCGCGGCATCATAAGCTGTTTTAGCTGCTTTGGCACGGTCTTCATCAGTAATTTCTTTGTCATTTGTATTGAACGGGGCTAAATCATTGAATGAAAATGCTCCTTCGATCACCTTGGCAGATTCCAATGCAATACTCTCAGTATCGATTACGGAATACTCTATATTTCCATTAGGTGCCAACTTCGAAAATTGAATATAATCATATCCTCGTTCGTTATTGATTCCTTTTCTCAAAATCACCACTGGAAATTTAGGATTTTGACTAGCCTTATTTTCATAGATTTCTCTAAGGCTCATACTAGACATCCCAGAATCAGATTTTTCACCGTAAACCGTTGCAATATTCACAACATGATCAAAATTATGAGTGATTGTCGGCTCAGCAATGATTCGAATATTTTGCTTACCGCTAGGTTTTGTTGAAAAGATATACGATTTCTTTTCTCCGAAAGAACCAATTTCTAGTGCGCGACCAAAGTGAAAGCCAACTCGCCAGAAAAGATCTGGTGTCAATTCACAGGTTTTTGTTAATCCTTCCAGCTTGTTTTGCCGACTATATACATAATCGATCACACGCATAGCTGAATCCTGCCGATAATTCACATTCCAACCTGGATAACGGAAATCTAAGGTACTATAAATATCATTGACTGTTCGATTTTTCGCAGCTAGATTAGTGGAAACTTGCCGATATTCCCACTCAGAAACTACATGGGCTAAGTCGACAGATAACGTCTCATTCTCCTTATCTAACGTGTAGCCAGTCACAATACCGTGAAAGACTTTTCTGTTAATATACAGCTTTATTTCTTCACGTCCGTTGATCCATTCAGTGTATTCAATCGGTAAATTGAGTTGAGTAGTTGGGACATACATCAATTCGTTGCTCCAGCTGAGAGTATTCAGAATTTTAGTGCCGCGTTTGATGACTTTTCCGTTTTCTAAAATTTCAAAAAAGAATTTTGTATTACTTTTTGCATAAGGATCGATCTCAACATCAAAAGCCTGTTCAAAGATGATGATTTGGTCAAAAATCAGTTCATCATTAGCTGATTCATTCGTGCGGATTCCTTTGATATAAACAGCTGTTCCATTTGGTACTTTAATCTTAGCCTCAAAACCAGATTTTTCAACACCGATTACCTTAGGATATGCTTCTTTGACGTCTGGGCGGTCAATAGGAACGGTTTTAACACGACCTAATTCTTGATCTGTTTCAGCATTGATAAAAACAATATATTGATCCCCTTTATCTGAACTGAAATGCCAACCAGAAGCATGAATTTCTCCTTCTTTGATCCCTAAAAAGTCTAAAGAGCCCACATTCGTCATCGTTTCAAAGGTCTCTAATTCACCTAGATCAGAAGGTAATTTATTTAAAAAAGTATGCCAGCGTTTAGCCGCATCGAGTCTTCTTTGTAAATGTTCTGTACCAGCCCGTTCAAAATTTTTGAGAAAAGCCACTGTTGCTTGTTCCACATCAGAGGCATTCTTAAATCCTTCTACAGATTTTGGTTCAACAACACCAATCCATTGTCCATTGAACATACACCAATCGATTAATCTGGTTTGCACCTCAACACTTGTGTAATTTCCGTTAATACCTGCATGAGCCAGCAAACGCTGGACGTATTCTCGACCACTAGAGGTTGGACTACCTACTAATGGATATGCGGAACCATCCCACTGAACTAGTCCATACGCTGGACCTCCATGGGTTTGATCCGTATCAGGATTCATTGATCCGCCTGTTTCAACATCGATATTTCCCAATAAGCCAGCAATTGAAATCATATTATAACCAGATTTATTCAATAATTGGGCAATCGACCAAGCTCTACGCTCTTCTTCTGACGTTATTTCTGGCTCAGGTGTCGAACCACCACTAGAACCTTTGGGATTACGATAAAAAGTAGTCGGCGGATTTCCATTATAGCTACGTCTGGAGGCATGATTATCGACTGATATTCCATTTGCAAAGGAATTACAATGAATAATACTGGTACTATCAACGAATAGTCCAGCATGTCCTTCATCTCCTCCTGAAGCGCCTCTTATCCCCCATATAAAAACATCTCCTCGTTGCGGATTACTTACTTGCTGCCAACCTGCTCCTTCCAAATGCCCGAACAGAGTATCTGTATTTCCCATCGTACCAACAGAAAATACACCTGCGGCAATCAAGGCATAATAAACGGCTGAACTACAGTCATAACTATTTGGACCTAATCTAGCTGGTTGGCTATAGGTCGCTTTTCCTTTGCGCTGATCCATCCAATTGATTGCTGTTTCAATGCTTGACATAAACTCAGCCTCCTATCTTACTTTGTGCTTTCCATGTTCCGTTTTTGCGGATTTGATTTGCGCTTTTATTAGGTTTACCGTCGTCATTAAATAATGTTTTAGGAACATCGACCCATTTACCTGACTTACGAATCTGCCAAAAGCCACCTTTATTATCTAATGATTTCCATGTACCTTTTTTTCTAATCGCCATTGGGCGGTAATCATCGATGATATCCGCAAATCTGATGTAACTATAGGCAAGAGGAAACGTATCATCCCCATATATTGTTATTTTTAGCCAAGTGATATCAGTAGCATCAAAGGTATTCTTCGTTACCTCGTTGTACCAAGTTCCTCCAGAGCTATTTTGAGAATGTGCATTATTCCAACCTGTCATTGCATATAACGGTTGCGTGCCGTAATATCTCTTTTTCAACGTTTCCGTAAACGCATGTGTATATGGCGCACTTTCTGGATTTTCTGTCTTAGCTGATGTTTTGGCAACTATCAATTGCCAGTCATATTCTGTTGCTAAATTTCCTGCATAAACATAAGGTGTATAAACTCCTGTTGCAGCTTTTGTTCCGTAAGCTACGAGTGAAAGACGTAATCGATACAGATTACCACTGACATTTTCAGCAGTAACGCCTTCTCCGTATCCACTTGCTTTAGGAAAGCCCGGCGGATTACCCGGCATTGCGTTAAATGCTGCAGCTGTTGGTGCACCTGCAAGATAGACATCACCAGGAACCCCTGGATCATGTCCCCAACTACCACGTATTGGAGCAAAATTTTTTTCTGCCATACTTATTCACCCTCTTTTAATTCTGCTTTTAGTTCTTCCTTCAACTCTGCTTTTAACTGTTTCAATAAAGCCACATTGATTCCGCCAGCTAAATCATTTTCTGTTGATTTATTATTTGTTCGGATATAGTGAGCCCCATCAGGAGAACCACCAAACAAGTTGATATTCCCACCGGCGATCCCTTTCCCAGGAATAAAGCCACCTTCAAGGCCGCCTTCCCAAACTCCGATTTCTTTTAGTTTTTCAATGATCTTCAACAAGGCATCTAACATTTTTTCGATCAAATCCCATTGACCACAATCTGAGCAAATCAAGGCTTTGTTCATCAGTCGTTGGTTATTCAGAAAATCCTGAATAAATTCCTTGATATCACACATATCAACGGCTGGAAGTTCTTCGCCCAAATACCCTAATAAGCAGTCGTTCATATCGTTTAAATCCTCACAGTTATTATGCAAAACTGGTAATTTAGGATTCAATCCTGTATTTTTCTTCAAGCTTTTACACTCTTTATCTGTGATTCCATTTAAAACAAATTCGGGGTTGTCTACTTTTAATTTTTCGCACGCTTGGCAATCTGTCATTTTGTTTCATCCTCTCTTTTAACCATCTTGTATTTAATATGTTTCATTCCTTTTTTAGTATTCTGTTACAAATGTTCTCAGTGCTGGATTATCTTGTGATAATGACGTTGACAAGTTTTGAGTATTGGGATAGCTTGCTCCCAAATAGATCAGCTCAAGTGTATTTGGTCTTTCTGGGGACACATCCAATAAGAATCTCCCAAAAGTTCCATTTCCTAAAAAATATCCTGCTGAAAAAGAAGCAGAATACACGGTTAATTGATACCAGATATTTTCTGTGATACCCCAGCTTTGAGCAGTCTTTTTATCGACACTAGCTATAACATCCCCTGAACTCAGGTTGGTAACATTGTAGCCAACAATAGTTGGAGCAATCCATTCTATAGTAACTTGCGTCCCATCACAATTCTTTGTATCAATACGTTTATAATTTATTCCTGCATGCCGATCTGGGTGATGTGCACCATTATTCACTAAATGATAATGTTTCGGAAAATCATAATGATCCGTTTGCTGTTTAACTAACTGGTTACTGATCATACAAAGTTCATTCACTTTTTCTTCTAAATCGTGGATTTTTTTCCATTGTCCACATTCACTGCAAATCATAGCCTTTTGCATATTTTGTAAATTTGTCATCAATTCATCCGTATACTCTTTCCAATCGCAAGAAGCAACTGCTGGTAACTTGTCTTGATGAGCTCCTAATAAGCAGTCAAGTAAATCATTTAAATCTTCACAATTGTTGTGTAGTACTTTTAAATCTGAGTTTAATCCTGTATCATTTTGTAAACTTTTACATTCTTTATCTGTAATTCCGTTAATCATAAAATTGGGAGCATATTCTTTCAATGCTCCACATGCTGAACAATAATCAGACATTTAATCCATCTCCTTTTTTTTAAATCGTTAATCTGTCGACTTTGACATACACGCAAGTCATTTCGCAACAGTTATTGGTTTCTACAATGATGCCATTTGTTCCATGATGGACAGTGAAACCAAATGTATTGCCCATTGGTATGACAAGCTGATTGATGTTGATCGCCTTTTCTGAACAGCACTTATCTTCTAAATAATAAATCTCACCGTTAGCCGTCAATGTCAGCTGGCCGTTATATTCACCTAAAATCTGCATCTTGTTGCCATTTAAGGTAATGACTGGATCTTTCATTGCTCCAATCATGGTGATCGTGACCTTATCACTGTCCAGGATCGTGTCACTATAAAACTGCCCTGCAATAATGTCTTTACACGGCTCTGCCTTACAGATTTTATGTCCTAGCATTTTCTCTTCAGACCAAATCTTTTTCCCTGCCTCGCAGTTATAAATGATTTGATAGGTATCACCACATTGGCTATAAAAAGCGCTAGCAACTTCTTTTTTCAGTTCACAAAGTGAATTTTCACCAGTTAGAAATTCACATTCACAGACACATTTTGGACAGGATTCATGTTTCGTTTGACTGCAAGAAATACAACAATCTTGACACTCGTCGACTTCCTGAAAATCTAAACATTCCATAAAATTACAAGCTACATATGGTTTTAGGAAAACTTTTTTTGTATCTGCTTTATGCCAAATCCCTTCGTATAATACAAAGTCGATATCAATATTGACAACATGTCGTTCTGTTGAATAGGATTCACTGAAATCTTTGATGAAGGCATTCGTCCATAATAGCTGTTCGCCTTCAATAGCCCATAATTTTCCTGCTTTGACAATGTTCATAAAAACATAGTCTTTATAAAATTTCTTTTGATCACCACTCAATTTTCTTGTGTCGAGTTTTAGCGTCATGCTTAGTGATTGCTCCATGGAAAACTGCTGTTTGGCTTTAAAATTGGCGTAGCTTCCATGACCGAAGCTGTATTCTGTTGTGCCTGTTTTGAAGCCGCCGCTAAGATCTGCTGATTGCAGCATTTCGTAATTATCGATTACGAGGTCGTTGAATTGGATGTACTTTCTGTTTAATATTGTCATGGTTTCTCCTTTCTTTGGTTTGATTAGGTGTATAAAAAAGAACAAGAGCTTTATTTAGCTCTTGTTCTTTTTTATTATTTTATTTATTTTTTTGGTAGTACCATTGAGCAAAATCTAGAATTTCTTTATCAGAATAATCTAGACTTTTGAGGACTTCGGCTAAAGCATTAATATCGGTATTTGAATATGATGACTCTACTAACCTTCCTTTGCTCACATCATAGTGCAATGTCTCTTTTTTCTCACCGTCTACATTCCCTTTAAGAACAAGAGATGATTCGAGAACTTCATTGGTTTTATTACTAATTACAAAATCTAGTTCAAAATAATCATAGTCTATTCCTTTCTCTCTAGTAAACGATAGAATCTCACTGTATTGGTTAATTTCTACAGCTTTTTCTTCTAAATCTTCCTGTATTTCTTTCATCTTTTTATCTTTTTTAACCGATGTATTTTCCGTAGTTTGTTCCGTAGACGATGAATTTACTGACTTTTCTTTACTTGATCCGCACCCTGCAAAAACCAAAGATAAACTTAGTACCAATAACCCTAGTGCTATTTTCTTCATTATTTCCCTCCTAATGTAATAAATATAAATATTTTAGTTTATCATAGTTTATTTCTTTGGAGTATACTTTTTCAGAGATAGAAAAAGAACAAGAGCCTAGTTAGGTCCCTGTTCTAAGAATAGTTTTATTTATTGTTGTAGTACCACCAAGCAAACTCGACTAATTCTTTATCAGAATAATCCAAACTTTTTAGAATTTCAGCTAGAGCATCAATATCTGTATTATCTCCAGATGATTCTACCAGTCTATCCTTATTTACTCTATAAACTAAATCATCTTTATCTTTTCCGTCAACGTTTCCTTTTAATGTTAGTCTAACATGCAGAATTTCATCTACTTTAGAGCTGAATGTGAACACCATATTGAAATAATCGTAGTCTATTCCTTTTTCTCTGGTAAAATACATAATATTTTTATACTGCTTAATTGTAACACCTTTTTCTTCTAGATCTTCTTCCATCTGGCTCATCTTTTCAGCTTCTTTTGATTCTGTATCTTCTGTTGTTTGTTCTATAGAAGAATCTGTTGATTTTTCCTCTGAACTTTTGTTAGAGTCACAACCTACAAGACTCATGGATACACCCACTACTAGTAATGATAAAACTATTTTTTTCATTATTTTCCTCCTAATGTAATAAATATAACTATTTCAGTTTATCATAGTTTATTTATTTGGAGTATGCTTTTTCAGAGATGGAAAAAGAACAAAAGCTTAGTCTAGCTCTTGTTCTTAATTATCGTTTTATTTATTGTTGTAGTACCACTCAGCAAATTCTACTAATTCTTTATCTGTACAATCTATACTTTTCAGCACTTCTGCCAACGCATCAATATCAGTGTTATCTCCAGATGATTCGACTATTCTACCTTTATTTACTTTATAAATTAAATCATCTTTATTTTTACCATCGATATTTCCCTTTAGTGTAAGTCTAATTTGGTAAATTTCGGCTTCTTCTTCAACGAATATAACGGTCATTTCAAAGTAATCATAATCCATACCTTTCTCTCTCAAAATATAAAAACTCATCATAATGATTAATTTTAATACCTTTTTCTTCTAAATCCTCCTCCATTTGGTTCATTTTTTCATTTTCCCTAACTGATGTATCTTCTGTCGTTTGTTCTATTGAAGGTACATCGACTGATTTTTCCTCAGTGTTTGTACTAGTACTAGAACTACATCCTGCGAGACTTAGAGATAAACCTAATACCAATAATACTAATGATATTTTTTTCATTATTTTACTCCTAATGTGATAAATATAACTATTAATAGTTTAACATATATTATCTAGAGAATAATTTTTTTCAATTGCTATATTTTTCTAGTGATTTATCTTAAATATCGACTAGCACGTTTCATAATATAATCAGCATTTCCCCCAACTACATTTTGTGTTACTCTATTAGCATTATTTGTTGTATGGTTAACGTTATTGACAACAGTTGAAACAGCTGGAATAAACATTGACTGAGTATTAAATCTACCTGTCAATGCGCTAAATGCTCCACGAACATCAAGATTGTTTACTTTATTCATAAAATCAAGCCCAAAGGTACTAACAGCTGCTCTACGCTGAACGAATTCACCCGGTGTTAGCATGGCTGGTACAGTATCGGTACCTTTCTTTTTGAAAATACCAGCTAAACCACCAGAGGCATGGAACTCGACTTCGCCACCTTGTGATTTAGTTGTCGCTGTTTTAACGTTATTAAGCTCTTCGTTAATCGCCGTAGCCATTCCTCTGATACCTTCTTTGAAACCGTCAATTAAAGACGTACCTAGTGTATTTCCTAGTGTGTTAAGAGGTACTGAAAATTGTGCTTTAGATTCTTCGGTTGTAAGCTTGTTAATTGCATCTGTTAGTGATGAAATCATATTTACTACGCCCTCTGCAAAACCTGTTTTTAGATTATTTCCATAGATTTTGCCGATTTCTGTAAATGTACTGTATTTCGCTTGAAGATCGGTAATAAGCTGCTTGATTTGCTCTACTATTTTTGTAGGAACCGCTACACCATTAAACCCTTGAAGAATTTGTTGACCATAACTTGTTCCAATTGGTAAAAATTGCCCTTCCAGCCCTTGTAACATTGTTATCAACATATTGAATGATTGAAGTAAAGCGTTAATTTGGTTAATTCCATCAGTATCATTCTCAAGATTATTGATTTGGCCTACCGCGTTTGCAACATTTGTAATTGTTGTGCTTACAGCCTGAAAATCTACGTTTTCAGCAGTAATGTTGAGATTGCCAAAACTACTTATAATTTGTATAAGGATATCAATAGCTGCTTTGATCTGTGACAATTCTTCAGCCTTCAACATTTTTTCAAAAATAGTTTTAAGACTACCACTACCTAAATTTTTGATAATAAAATTAAGTTTCGAAATACGATCATTGATCATAACATCATTGAATTCATCTTTTACTAGACTATTCAACGACTCCATTAATGGAATCATTGCATCTACAGAATTTTTAACTTCAGTCAACTCAGTTATTTTTAGCATTTGACCAAATAAATCTAAAAGGTTTGCTTTCCCCATTTTTTCAATAGCTGCGTTCACATACCCGATTTTTTCCGATATTCTATCTCCATCTAAAGGAATTTCCTGTAAAATAGCTAAATTTTTAGCTATCACTACAACCTGTTGCATACTAGCTGCTGCTGTTTTTAAAGTAGACTCATCAATTTTACCGTTAAATATACCCATCAAACCTGCAAATATACCTTTATCTGAATCTAGTAACTCAATTGCTTTTTGAACGTCTGTGATTTTTTTTTCAATGCTTGAATACGTAAATTTAAGTTTTTGTAATTGCGATAAATTTTCTGCCATTTCTACAACTTTTTGTATTGAAGTAGCAGCTACTTTTAAATCTTCTGATTTAATAATATTATTTAGTAATTCTTCAAATGTTGTTCCATCTAAATTATCTAAAACATCTTGAAGATCTGTAATAATTGTGCCTACTGCTTCAAAATCTAGATCTTCCGTAACTTCGCTTAACTCTTTTAGTTTTATCGCAGTTTGCTTTAAAGCATCAATGGTGTCAGTTACAATTTTAGTATCAAAATTTTGAATTATGCTATCAACCAATTTTTCTAATGTTGCACCATCAAATAATGCAAGAATATCTTTAAGATTTTCAATTTTTTCATAAATAGCAGTAGTACTTGCTTCATCTAGTGATTCGACATCAAATTCTTTTAATTTTGTAGTTACAGTTTTAAGCTGATCAATCAATATTATCAACATTTTTGTATCAATAGCCTCTAACCCATGATCAAATAAATCTTTTAAACTCGCTCCTTTAAAAACTTTTAGAATTTCTTTGATACTTTCTATTTTTATTCTGATTGACTCAGTATCCAGAGGGATTCCTTGTAACGTTGATAATGAATTAGCGATATCCACCATCTGAGTAACTATACCAGATAGTATTGATGTATTAATCGCTTCTGTAAAGCTTTCAAATATCTCCCTTAGCCCTACTCCATCAAAAACAGTCAAAACTTTTTGAATACTCATTAGCTTTTGACTCACAGCCTCAGCATTAATTGGAATACCTTGCAACACTTCAAAATCTAATGCTATGGCTACAAAACTATCTACTGTACCAGACAAGGCATTACTATCAGCAGATTTAAAGACGCTTCCAAGCATTTCAGTAATACTGCTACCTTTAATCATATCTAATGCTTCTTGAATATTTTGAATTTTCTTTTTAATAACATCAGATTGAATGTTCATTTTATTAAGCAGATCAAAATCTTTGGCAATATCAATAAATACTTTGATAGTACTAGATACTACTTTAGTATTCAATGATCCAAAAACATTCTTTATTAGTGTTATCGGACTACCTAAAGAACTAAACTCTTTAATTACTTCAGCTATAACTTTTATCTTCTGCTTTACTTTATCAATATTAGTTGGTACTTTTTTATCAAGCTGACTAATAGCTTCAGAAACATGCATGAGTTCTGAAGCTACTAAATAAACTGTTGCCAGACCAGCTCCTGCAATTAACGCTCCTACACCAGTTGATACTAACGTTCCTACTGCAGCAACTATAATACCCATTCCACCAATAGCTATTCCAATACTAATCATTTTAGCAGTTACCTTCTCTAGGTTTCCAGGAACTTTATCATTAATTTGTTTTAACGCTTCTGCTGCTTTCATCAATAATTCTGTTATTGCCCATATTGATCCCAGCCCAACTAGAGCCGCTACAGGATTTTTATCTGCAAGTTTACCTGCAATGCCAACAAGAATACCCATTCCAACTATTGCTATTCCCATGTTAAGTAGTTTAGGAGCTAAATTCTCTAAATTTGAGGGTACTTTATCATCAATCTGCTTCAACGCTTCTGCTGCTTCTCCTAAAAGCTTTGTGATTCCTCCAACGGTTTCAAGACCCGCACTTGCTGTGCCAGAAGATTTTTCTGCTAATTTACCAACAATTCCAACAAGAATACCCATTCCTGTTATTGCAACACCCATGTAAAGTAATTTTGGAAGTAATTTTCCTAAATTTGAAGGAACTTTATTATTAATTTGTTCCATCGCTTCTGCCGTACTTCCTAGCAACTGAACAATTTCACTAACTGTATCAATTCCTGTAGCTAGTACTCCTGAACCACCTCCTGTCACTTCAGGAACTTTATCACTTATACTTTCAATAGCATCTGCTCCTTTTTGAATTGATTTGGCAGTATCACCTATAACACTGAAACTTTTCACCTGATTTAATACCTTTTCAATTTTTTCAATATTGGGTTGAAAATTAGATTTGTCATTTTTCAACTGTTTTATTTTAGAGTAAAATTGAGATAGTTGCTTTTCAATGCCTTTTGCATTGCTTTTTATGTTTATCCCTATCTTTTCTATTGCCACTTTTTTGCCTCCTTTCTAATTTTATAAAACACAGAGTAACGGTAGTTCCATTCCGCTGATAAAGGTTTCAAAATAAAGCCCTTTTTGATTTATTTCTTAGAGTTACATTCTCTTACTTTTTATTTCGTCGAGTTATTTTTATTATATTGAATTGACGTAGTATTGTTTAAAACTCTATGTTATAATATAGCCTACTTATTGTAGTGTAATTACGATATAAAATAAGGAGTGTTTTAAAATGAAAAAAATTTTTTTATCGGTAATTCCAATTGTATTATTATCTGCTTGTGGCAGTTCTACTAGCCCAACTCAATCTTCTACTAAGCAAACTATAACTTCTAGTTCTTCGTTACCGACTACAAATAATAGTACGGCCAAAGTCCTTTCTGGTATACTTACTGTGGGTGATGATGGTGATCTATCGTCTGGAACATATGATTTAAAAGCTGTAAGTGATGGATATGGAGCCGTTAGTGCTAGAACATCTGATGATAAGTCTATTTTTAGACAATACATGGCTTCGCCTACAGGTTTAGAAAAATACAACAAACAGCATAAAGACGGTAATCCAGATCTTTATATAGAAGATATTCCTGGAGTTGTACTACACAACGGCGATACAATCAAGACTAACGGTGTCTCTATTGAATTTACTAAAGTTGATTAAACTTATCCCAGCGTTCTATATATAAATAAAAATATCTTGAGCAAATAGGGGCAGTTTATAACCAGCAAAATAATGAGAAATAAAAAAAATTGTTATTCACATTACCTTCTAAAAACCAAAATTTTAACCATTTTCTGATAATATCATTCTATAACAGAATTCAGCTTTGAAAGTTCGTATATCGTTCATAATTTAATGGAATTAACAAAAGTCAACAAATCTATTTCCATAAAAAACTCCCTTATCCGTTTAGTACAAAACCTTAAGGATAGGGGAGTTCTATATATCTAAAATTATCGCTACTAATCCGCCAAATCATCATTCGTATAAAACAAGACCGCATACTCTTTTGGCTTTTTAACTTTTCGTTTCGTCTCATTACCAAGTGATTTCCATTCCAGAAAATTACTGTAACTTTCTTCATTCGCATATTGCCCGTAAGCCACCAATAATTCAGCAACACCCCAACCATCTAAAATAAGATTCGGACGCTGCTTTAATACTTTAGCTACATAATGAGCCATATAGGTATAAATATTCAAATTCGCAAAAAATGTTTCCGATTCCTTCTCCACTGAAGTCTCATTTTCACAAGCTTGTCTGTAAATTAGCCGAAAAAAACATCTGCTTCATTGAAGACTTCTGGATGATTCTCCATGATTTTATTTAGGTTTTCGATGACAGAGAATGGCAGCATATACTCGCCCATTTGATCATCGATTCCTAAGAACGTTGCGACTAAGTTGTAAATGGCTAAGTGAATCTCATCTCCTGCACCGACAAAAACAGACAGCAATTCTTCTTTACTAAAGTCTTCCATATCGCCATTTTCTTTCAACTTATTGAAAAATGGGATAATTTTCATGATTGCATCAACAATTCTTAAATCTGAACGTGGTGTAATTGTCACATCTCCGAATTCAACGCTGAAAACATAATAAGATCCAACTTCTTTAGCGCCTTCTGGTTTTTGCTCAAAATGAGTTTGAGGGACACGGAATCTCACGCTGTAGTTAGCCTTTTTCACTTCGGTTTTATTTGCATCACCGATCACTGACACCTCTTGATCTTTTACCACTGCAAAAGGTGTATCATTTTCATTCGTTTTTTTCAAATTATTGCTGATCGCTAAAAAATCAGCGGCTTTCATGCCTTTTTCTTCCATCTCTGTTCCTCCTAATTTTAAAAGCTGAAAGAGCTCGTTCAGCCTTGACTGGAAAATAGGAAAATATGAGGGTGACGCTTTTGGTCACAATCAGATTTTATCTTTTTCCCGAAAGGCTAGCTCTTAAAGCTAGATAATTTTAAAAGCGTAATGAACTGCTTAGCTTCGACGAAAAATAGGAAAAAATAAGGATGGCTCTTTTTGCCATAATTATTTTTTATCTTTTTTCCGAGAAACTGGCTCATGTAGCTAGATAAGTTTTAAAGCTGAACGAGCTCGTTCAGCATCGACTGAAAAATAGGAAAATATGATTGAGGCGCTTTTTGTCTCACTCATATTTTATCTTTTTTCTGAGGTGCTAGCTCGTGAAGCTAGATAATGATAAAAGCGTAGCGGGCTCGTTCAGCTCCGGCAGAAAAAGAGAAAAAATTAACTGAGGTGCTTTTTGCCTCATTCAATTTTTATCTTTTTTCCGAAGAGCTAGCCCGCAAAGCTAAATGATTTTTATTATTCTGCTACACGGTACATTTCAAAGAAGTTACCGTTTTTATCGCGTTGTACTGAAATCGTAAATTCAAATGTAGTTTCTTCGTTGTTCACTGTTCCTGGGAATGAAGTGATCAAGACATTGTTATACACATAGTTTTGTTTCACACCATCTGTTTGTTCTTGTGTAAATGACATACGCACACGACGAGCATCCAATACGTCTTCATTTCCAACAAAGTGCTCAACATCAACTTTTTTCGGATAGCTGATCACTAGATCTTTACCTACTAATGATTTATGGAATAAGATTTTTCCATCTGCTAAAACGATAAATTGTTTTTCATTGATTTCAACGATTGCTGGTGTATTTACACGGTTCAATAACGATTCTGTTACGTTACAGCTATCAGCAATTGCAGCTGATGTAAAGGCACATTCATCCATATTCATATCCGCAAGTTGAACATAACCGTAGTCCACGCCATCAATTGTAGTAGCAGAAACTGCTTTTTCTGCTGTTTGAATAAGCCAGCCGCTTGTCAATGTTCCTTTAGACATTAATGGGTTCAATTTCCAGTAATTCGCAGTTGCGCTCTTACCAGTCAATGTTCTTTCGATTGCAATACTTGTTGCATCGTAGCCTGCACCGAAACAGCTTGCTTCAACTGGATCAACGGTTAATTCTCCTGCAAATTCATCAATACAGCCAATTTTAACAACATCATTGACTTCAAAATCTTCAATGCTGTTATAAACATAAATCGAAGAAAAACCAATTGTCGAAATAATTGAACTTTCTGGTGTTACATCTACATGAATGATGATCCCATTCTCGCTCGCTGCCCAACCTAAACCACTGCCAGCTTCTGGAAGTTTAGACAAATCAATAACTACTGGATGGAAACCTGCTTCTTTTACAGTAACTTGTTTTTGATAAATATCTGAATCAGATTGATTTTGATCCGCAATATCAGAAATAGTCGTCTCTACTCCATAAGTTCCTGCTGCAGGGAAATGAACATAGTAAGTAATCACTCCTGCCGCAAATTCTGTTGCATCCGCATTGACTCCAAAAGAAGCACCCGCTACTGATCCAGCAGCATTCATAACAGTTAATGTTCCTGAATTTTTGCAGCCTTCTGCTAAACAATTGAACATATCTTCGGGTGTACTGTAAACATTGTAAACTGCACTTGTTCCGTTATAGTCAATATAATTTTTTGTATTTACCTTCACACAGCTGTCAATATCCGTTAATACGGCAAAGTCAACTTCCATTAATTTATTTAAAGATTTCATCCCAATTTTAGAAATCAATGTATCATTACTACATCTTGTCATTTAAAATTCCCCCTATTATTGATTATTTTGAACGACACGTGTTGCGTCGCGCTCATATCTTCCACCATTTTTTTGATTCAATACTTGTAATTTTCTCTGAATAAATACTTGTAAATCTACAGTATCTTTCTTAGCAACTTCTTTTGTTTTTTTCTCTTTAGCCATTTTCTTTCCTCCTAATTTTAAAAGCATAGTGAGCCATTTAGCCCGATCAGCTTCTATCCTGCTTTAAACATTTGTACAGTTTGTCCATTCAAACTATAGGTCTGCTCGATCAAAAAGTGCCCATCTTGTTCCTTCACTTCATACATTTCACCTGCATAAAACGTTTTTGTTTGCCCACTTGGTAAAACCATTCGTGCTTCACGCTGAAATGTATGCTTTGACACTTGTCTGCTACCACAAGATGAACAGCCAGATTTTTTTACTTGATTTTTGATTCCTAGAAATTGGATTTTCATCTTTCAGCCTCCAGTTATTGCCTCTTTTTTAGCACATTAGCCTTATTCATCAATAATTTCTACAACAGAATAAGAGACTTTTTTGATACGGCCGCCGCAAGATTTACAAAAATTTTCTGTATAGTCAATGCCTAAAGCTGTCAATTCATTCACTAGCTGCAGGGAATACGCTCTTTCAATTTGAATATGTTGTAAAGAGTTGATAAATACTTCGTCATTGCCTAATTCATATTTTTCACCAGGTTTTAAACGAACGTGGCTATACGTTGTCCTACCATTTTGTTGGCTCGCAACATTTAATGTAGTTATTGTGTCAATTGCATCAATTAATTTAAAATACTTGCTCACTGGCATTCCTCACCTTTTTACTCTCTTACTTGTGATAACTTTACTGATAAAACTACTTCGTACCTTACTTTAAGCGTCATATACAAATCTCTTTTAGATGTGCGATCGTCACATCTTGATCTATATAAACGTAGATGAACTTTTATCAGAATATTCAATACTCCGATTGTTATAAAAAATCCATCTGCCGGAATTGTCAGAACGTTCCTAATGATAAAAAACTACGATGGTCCTTTGTTTTCACAGCACATTTGACTGGAAGTTGATTATTTATATTATTTTTGAGCTTCCGTCAGTCAGTGCTCTAATAACTAGGTTTCGATAGTAATATCTTATAATGAATGTTGTTTCTGAAAATCCAGATATCGTCCGCATTCTTTTTTACCAAGAAAATCTGTTCCCTTTTCTTAGGAGCAAAAGTCTATGTATCAAAAAATCGCTATATTCAGCTGTTCCTGCTGTCACGACTATTTTTTTGATACTATCATCTTATAATGAATGTTCCGTTCAAAAATTCGGACATCGTCCAGATTTAGGAACAATCGCTTTGGAGCAAAGCAACAATAGATAGACGAAAGAAACAATTTTTTACTCTCTTTTTTCATCTACCGATGTTGCTTGATACTATCATTTTAGGATAGAAATCCATAAAAAAAATCCGGCTATCGTTCATAGTTTAGATATTTAAATTTAAATCCTTGGCTACTTCCAAAAAGAAACTATCCCTTAATTCAAAAGCTTTCGTTCTCCCAACAAAGATTAAGCTATTTGTGATTAAACCTTGAATCGTATATTTCGGCACTCTTCTCATATACAGCTCTTGGACAATTATTTTAGTATCTTCACAACACTCATCCAATAGATTAGAAATAACACGTTTATTTCGTTCTAATGCAGCTAGTCTTCGATCTTGTTCAATAGTGATCATTAAACTATCTTGAGCATTGTATCCTGCTCTATTTCCTTTGATTCCAGAGTTTAAGTCATCCTCGCGGTAGGGATATCTTAGTTCTTCTTCCCGTTGTTTGATGTACTCCTCGATTCTTGGATAATCTGCCAAAACATCCTTAATGTAGTTAAATGTTGATTTTCTCATCTTATTGCCTCCCTTTAATTATCTAACAATCGCTATTTCCAACCAATCTAGCGAACTCCTTTTTTTAACTATTGTTTTTCTAGTAAAAAGCTAAGAACATACATTGTTTTTATTAAATAATTGTCGTTGCCAATTCTTGTACTTTTTGAACTGTTGCTTCATCTTCCATCCAATCATCTGATTGAATCCATTGATAGATCAGATCCATTTTCTTTGGCGATTCTGGATCTTTGGTGATTAAACTATCGGATTCAATTAATTCATAAGCGACTGTATTAACAAGGTTTATATCTAGTGTCTTTTGCATTTGAAGAATACATTTTAATGTCGGGTTCCACTCTTTACTGGCTGCTAATTTCGCGTTACATCCAGCGACTTCTAACCAATTCAACTCCCTTTCTATTCTTATGCTATCTATTACTTCCCAAAACTCCTCAATCGTTGTTATTTTAAACATATACTTACCTCCCACTTTAATAATTTTTTTGCTAACAAGATTAACACCAAATCCTTACTATTGTTAGCTTTTTTTATTACCCTTTTTATAAATTAATTTATGGATAATGTTTAATTAAGTTTTTTTATTGTTCCACAAAATAAGCTTACTGTATTTTTCTCTTCTTTTTCTTTTAAATTGCTGTCAATATTCTCCCAGAATACTTTCACTGATCTATTCTTCTGAAAAATTTCGACAAAAAAATAGGTGTCATCTAGAGCTTTTCGAAAGTTTTACTTTCAAAAAAGTTTAGATGACACCTGTTTATATATAATGATTTTTCATTCTATTAATGTAACAATAGTTACTACGCCTATCTTTTCTTCCCTCTCGAAAACACCGCAATACACCCATTCCCTGTATGGCTAGTGATCGTTGGACCTAGTGGATGGAGACGAATTTCTTTGACTTTAATTTTTTCTTCAATCAAGTTTTTGACCTTCTCAGCACTTTCTAAATCACCAGCATATGCAATAAATACGGTTTGATTTAAAGGCTCCACCATTCCTTGAACAGTTTCTTCAGCTAGTTTCTTCAATGCTTTGCCACGACCGCGAACTTTGCCGATATTGTGTAGTTTTCCTAGTTCATCTACCACAATAATTGGCTTAACATTCATTAATCCACCGATTGCTGCTGCAGCTTTAGAGATTCTACCGCCTCGTTCTAAATGTTTTAAATCATCCACAGTTACCCATGATCGAACAGTCATTTTATTTTCAGATAGCCATAATAAAATATCCTCTAAAGAATGGCCTGCTTCTTTTAATTGGATCACTTCACTGACTAATAAGCCTTCGCCTAAACTGGCAGCTTTCGTATCAATAACATAAATTTCTGCATCGTTATATTCTTCTTTTAGCATATCAACAGCCTGCATTCCACTTTGATAAGAGCCGCTTAAACCAGAAGAAAAAGCTAAATACAGTATTGGAATCTTTTTTTCTACAAATGGTCTAAAAAATTCAATATACCTGCCTACATTTACTTGAGAAGTCGTTGGCATACCACCAGTTTTTATTTCTTTTAAAAACCAGTCATAATCAAAAGTTTTCCCTAAATCATCGACTAATTCTTCTCCATTTAATTGAATCGTCATACTAATAAAATCAACATCATTTGCTTCTAAATATGTATATGGTAAATCACAACAAGAATCTGTCATTAATTTAAACGTCATTTTAAATCTCCCCTAACTATTGTTCCATTTTAACACATAATCAATGGATACTCATGCTTTATTAGACGAACGTGCTATCAAAAAAGAACGAATAATAGAAAAAAATGAATAAAAAAACGAGAGACAGTTTTTGGTTGTCTCTCGTTTTTTCTATACTTTAAATTTGTGCCCAAACGCTTTCTAATACATTTGTTTGGTTACGGTCTGGACCTACTGAGAATGTTGAAATACGCACGCCGACTAACTCAGAGATACGGTGTACATAGTTTCTTGCATTCGCAGGAAGATCAGCTAATGTTTTACATCCTGTAATGTCTTCAGACCAGCCTGGCAACTCTTCGTAGACTGGTTTACAACGGCTTAATTCTTTCAAGCTCGCTGGGTAATGATAAATCAATTCACCATCTAATTCATATGCTGTACAAATTTTTACAGTATCTAAGCCACTTAGCACGTCGATTGAATTCAATGATAGATTTGTGATTCCTGATACACGTTTAGAATGACGCATTACAACGGTATCAAACCAACCAACACGACGTGGACGACCTGTTGTTGTTCCGTATTCTTTCCCAACTCTGCGAATCGTTTCTCCTGTTTCATCAAACAATTCTGTAGGGAATGGACCATCACCAACACGTGATGTATAAGCTTTACAAACACCGACGACTTTGTTAATTTTTGAAGGACCAACACCACTTCCGATCGTAACACCTCCAGCAACTGGATTTGATGACGTAACAAACGGATAGGTTCCTTGATCGATATCCAACATAACGCCTTGTGCGCCTTCAAATAAGACACGTTTACCAGCATCAAGTGCATCATTTAAGATAACAGAAGTGTCTGTTACGTATTGTTTGATTTGTTGACCATATTCATAATATTCTTCGAAAATATCTTCAAATGCAATTGGTTCACTATCGAACATTTTGACAAATTGACGATTTTTTTCTTCTAAATTGATTTTTAAACGTTCTTCAAAGATTTCTTTGTCTAATAAATCAGCTACACGAATACCAACACGAGCTGCTTTATCCATGTATGCTGGACCGATTCCTTTGATTGTTGTACCGATTTTATTTTCGCCTTTAGCATCTTCTTGTAATTGATCCAATTGGATGTGGTAAGGTAAAATCACATGAGCTCTGTCTGAAATACGTAAATTATCTGTGGTTACATTATTTTCTTTTAAATATGCTAGTTCTTTTACTAAAGATTTTGGATTGACCACAACGCCATTTCCGATCACACTGATCTTGTCTTTATAAAAGATACCAGAAGGAATCAAGTGTAGTTTATAAGTGACACCATCAAATTTAATGGTATGACCTGCATTATCTCCGCCTTGATAGCGTGCGATGACCTCAGCATTCTCACTTAAAAAATCCGTGATCTTTCCTTTTCCTTCATCGCCCCACTGCGTTCCAACTACTACAACTGATGACATTCGAACACCTCGTTCTAAATTATTTTGTCCTGATTCATTGTACCAGTAAAGCAGAACGCTTTCAAGGAAAAATCGAATATTATCATTTAAAAAAAATAAAAGAAAGGCAAAACACGAACATTTATTGTTAAATGAAAAAACAATGAATAAAAAAGCGAAGGTTGATTATGCGTTCTATACATGGAAATCAATTGATCTTATTTTTTGAACTCATTTTATTCCAAAATAACAAATTTTAGATTACTTTTTATAAGAAACTAGCGTAAAATATAATACGCAATTCATTTTAAATAGGAGGGTTTTTATTTTGTTAGGTGTTGTATTATTATTTGTTGGTATCACATTGATTAGTAACGGCTATTGCGGACTGGCTGGGGTAGATGGTAAATCTGCTGCATTTATAAACTTTTTTACAGGAAGCGTAACATTTATAGTTAATACAACTTTTTTATTGCGGGGAGATTATTTTTCTGCTGGTACTGGTTTTTTATTTGCTTGTACGAATCTATTGATGGGGTTTATCTATCTTTTTGATTTGGATTGGCGAGCATATGGTATTTTTGGTTTATTCGTCGCTGTGAATGCGATCCCTTGCTCCTATCTGGCTTATGCTAGTGGTGATTGGCGTTTTGCCATTATCTGGATACTTTGGGGTATTCTATGGTTTTCTGGATTTTTACAGAATGTTTTAGCACTTCCAATTGGAAAATTCGTTTTTTATTTAGCAATTTTCGAAGGGATTGTGACTGCCTGGATCCCAGGATTTTTGATGATAGCAGAATTATGGTAGTGTAAAAAAACAGCTCTAGACCAGCATAAATATTGGTTTAGGGGCTGTTTTTTATTTAATTTTTAAAAGTCATCTGGCCTTTGGGATAAGGACGCGAACTTATTAAATTCTTTGATAAATAACAATTCAACAGTCCCTCGGGCCCCACTTCTATTTTTCTCAATAATTACTTCGATCACGTTATCGATTTCAGGTGCTTCGCGATCGCCGTCTTCTCCATCTTCGCCACGATCATAATAATCGTCACGATATAAGAAAGCAACAATATCAGCATCTTGCTCAATAGATCCAGACTCACGAATGTCACTTAGCACAGGACGTTTATCCTGACGCTGTTCCACCCCACGAGATAATTGAGATAAGGCGATAACAGGAACTTTTAATTCTTTTGCCAATTTTTTTAATTGACGAGAAATTTCAGATACTTCTTGTTGGCGGCTTTCACGACCCGTTCCCTCGATCAGTTGTAGGTAATCGATCAAAATCAACCCAAGATTTCCTCGTTCTTGTGCGAGTTTCCGGCATTTTGCACGGATTTCTGTGATTTTAATACCGGGCGTATCATCGATATAAATTTGTGCTCTCGATAAACTCCCCATCGCAATGATCAGATTTTGCCATTCTTCTTCTGATAGTTGACCTGTTCGTAAATGTCCTGCCTCAATTGAGCCTTCCGCACAAAGCATCCGATTAACTAGTGACTCTGCACCCATTTCCAAACTGAAAATAGCAACAGAACGATCTGTTTTAGTCCCGATATTTTGAGCAATATTTAGAGCAAAGGCTGTTTTCCCTACTGCAGGACGAGCTGCTAAAATAATTAATTCTTCTGCTTGAAGTCCAGCGGTCATTTTATCTAGTGCTGGGTATCCCGTAGGCAAGCCTGTAATTTCTTCATCATTTTGGTATAATTGGTCAATATTTGCAATGGATGTATTCAAGACATCCGCAATTGACAGGAAGCCGCTTCGGTTTCTTTTTTCTGAAACTTCTAAAATGCTGCGTTCTGCATCATCTAATATTGTTTCAACATCTTCACCTTGTTCAAACCCTTTAGTAACAATTTCTGTAGCTGTTTGAATCAAGTTACGTAATAATGATTTTTGTTCAACGATTTTTGCATAATAAACAATGTTAGCTGCAGTCGGCACAGCTAAAGCTAGATCAGATAGATAGCTTAAACCACCCACATCTTCTAGTAAATTTTCCTGCTCCAAACGATCTTTGATCGTAATAACATCAATTGCTTCATTCCGATCATTCAAGGTAAGCATAGTCTGAAAAATCAATTGATGATTACGGCGATAAAAATCTTTTGGTTCTATGTATTCTAAAGCATCGATAATAACCTCAGCATCTAAAAAAACCGACCCTAAAACGGCCTGCTCTGCTTCCATACTTTGGGGCGGTACTCGATCTTGCCATACTTCATTCATTTTTTTCTCTCCTATATCTTTGAGATCAAAACAATTCACTACTTAAAACGTTCACTTCATATATCTAAATCAACGTCCTTCGTTTGCTTTATTCTCACCGTTTGTTCAGACCGGTTCAGTCTTTCTATTTTAACAAGAAATAGCGAAAATGTACACTGACAATCATGTGTCATTTCCGTATCAACGTAAGCAAAATGAAACTGGGACATAACTCTTCGAGTCACATCCCAGCCAACTAAAATCCTGATAAACTGCGGGAGCAGAAGCAACCTCTTCTACTGATTATTCTTCAACAACATGAACTTTGATTGTTGCTGTTACTTCATGGTGTAATTTCACTGGAACTTTTGTAAACCCTAATGAACGAATCGGTTGAGATAGTTCAAGCTTACGTTTGTCTAATTTAACCTTATATTGTTTGTTTAAGGCTTCTGCTATCTGTTTTGAAGGAATAGACCCAAAGAGACGTCCGTCCTCTCCTGCCTTTGCTTTAAGCTCTACAACAGTCTCTTCTTTTTCTAAGAACTCTTGCATTTTTTTCGCTTCTGCTAAAATTTCTGCTTCATGTTTATCTTGGGCTTTCTTTTGCCCAGCAAGAGCGCTGATGCTACCTTTATTAGCTTCTTGTGCATATCCATTTTTAATTAGAAAATTTTGTGCGTATCCTGTTGGTACTTCTTTTACTTCCCCTTTTTTTCCTTTACCTTTAACATCTTGTAAAAAAATAACTTTCATACTATTATTCCTCCTTATTTTAACAGCGTAATAAGCTTGTTTATCATTGAAAGTAAAATAAGCAAATATGATTTGTGCGTTCCTTGTCACAAACAGATTTTAGCTCATTTCCGAAAGACTAGCTTATGGAGCTGGATCATACATAACATCTATATTTTGATGAATCACTTTTAGCAACTGTTCTTTTACCTCAGACACTGTCATATTAGACAATTGTACCGCAGCATTGGTAAAATGACCACCTCCGCCCAAATTTTCCATAATCAGCTGGACGTTTATCGAACCATTGCTTCTAGCACTAATACCTATCTGTTTGTCTGTACGTTTGGTTATAACAAATGCGGCATTGATACCTACCATTGATAATAAGGTATCGGCAGTTTTAGCTGCAGTCACACTATCATATTCTTTCTCTTCACTACCAGTCACAATCACTGTATCCGGCGTAACGTACTCACTTTTTGCGATCAAACTATTCATTTCCAGATAACTAGTTAAATCTGAGCTTAATAAGTATTGTACTAAAGATGAATCCGCACTACAAGTTCTTAAATAACTAGCTACATCAAATGTGCGGGCTGTCGTACGAACGCTGAAACTTTTGGTATCAACGACGATCCCTGCAAGGAGTAAAGTTGCTTCAAGTTTGTCTAATTGTTTTTGTGTATTACTTTGATACTCGATCAATTCTGTCACTAACTCTGAAGCCGATGAGGCAGAAGACTCGATATATGAAAGTAATGGTTTAACTGGAAACTCATCACCACGTCGATGGTGATCAATAATCACGACTTTATCAAACTGTTCATATAACTCTTGTGAGATTGAAAGTGATGGTTTATGGTAGTCAACCATTATCAATAAACTGCTATCTGTTTTTCTTTTCATCGCTTCTTTTGGTGTGATGATTTGTTTGGCTAATTCGGGGTATTTTTCCAGCTCAGCCATTACTCGCTCAACATCAGGTATACTTTCTTGTTTCTCTAAAACAACCCAAGCTTCTTTACTATGAAATTTAGCTAAACGAGCCATTCCAAATGCTGAACCGATAGCATCCATGTCAGGATAACGATGTCCCATGATATAAACATCTGAAGACTCTGATAAAATCCCTTGAATAGCAGTACTCATTGCGCGAGAGCGAACACGCGTTCTTTTTGCAACTGATGCTGTTCTTCCACCATAAAAGATAGGTTTCGCATTGTCTTTGGCTTCTTTCACGACAACTTGATCGCCACCTCTAACCAACGCTGTATCTAAATTGGTTTGGGCAGTGTTACCAGTTTGACTTAATGTGTCTCCACCATAAGAAATACCCATACTCAATGTAATCGCTATCTCTCTTGTGCTAGATTCTTTTCTTATTTTATCTAGAATTTGAAATTTTGTGTCCATCATCTTTTTTATATCTTCTAACTGTGCAATGAAGAAATATCGTTCTGCATTCAGTCTTTTATAGAAAACTTGGTATTCATCCATCCAGTCAGAAACCATGGTCGTGATGAAGCTATTCAGATATGAAATTTCTTTTTCATCCATACTATCTGTAATATCATCATAATTATCTACTGAAACAATACCAATTGCTGTTTGCATTTCCAACTTTTCTTGATATAAATTACTTTCTTCCGTAATATCTTTGAAGGTAATCGTATTTTGATTTGTATCAACATTAAAACGATAAACATGATCGCCGACTTTGAATATGTCTTTACCTTTTTCTGCCAACGATACATATGTTTGTATCAATTCTGGACTGATCAGTGTCTGACCGTCTTTTCTAAAGATACTCTCTGCAAATGGATTTAGCCACTTTGCTTCTTTCGTATCAGAATCATAATTTATAATCCCAACAGATACTTCATTAAAAGCGTAATCTAATGATTTTTCTGCAATCGTACTTGCTTCTCTAATTTTCTCTGTATTAGATATCTCAATTTTTTTTATCAGATAAAATATCCGATTTAACAATATAAGATTGAGTATCAATAATCCAGCTATAAATATATATTTATTAGATATGAAGAAAAATAGTACTACTTCTAATAAAAAGAGAACGAATACAGAACCCAAAATCCGTTTCATTCTATTTTTTCCCATTATAAAGACTCCTCCATTGTTCATATATACGCTTATTTTAGCATAAAAAACAGATTTCTGCGAACTGCAAAATGTTTCACGTGAAACATCTAAATCGATATGTATCAGTTAAAAAATAAAAAAAGATCAAAGAACTAAGTTCTTTGATCTTAAGTAAAATCTATATTATTGCTCTTCACCAACAAATGGTAATAAGCCCATGATACGTGCGCGTTTGATTGCAATTGTTAATTTACGTTGGTTCTTAGCGCCAGTACCTGTTACACGACGTGGCAAAATTTTTCCACGTTCAGAAATGAATTTTTTTAGTAATTCGATATCTTTATAGTCAATATATTCAATATGGTTTGCTGCAATATAATCAACTTTACGGCGTTTACGTCCGCCTCTTCTTTGTTGTGCCATTCTTATTCCCTCCTATCAAATTCGTTTAGAATGGTAAATCATCATCTGAAATGTCAATAGTAGAACCTGTTCCACCAAATGGATCAGAATCTCTATCAAAATCAGGCATACCGTTATTGCTAGACTGAGAGGATGATTGATTAAAATTGTTTTGTCCTGAAAAATTATTGTTCTGTGGTTGTTGGAAACTTCCGCCACCAGCATTATAAGTTGGTGTTGAATCTGATCCATCTGTTGTCTGTCTTTGTTCTGAAGCAGAACGAGACTCTAGCAACTGGAAATTCTCGCAGACAACTTCGGTCACGTATACACGTTGGCCTTGTTGATTCTCGTAATTTCTAGTTTGAATACGACCAGTTACGCCTAATAATGTACCTTTACGCGCATAGTTTGCCATCGTTTCAGCAGGTTTACGCCAAATCACACAGTTAATAAAATCGGCTTCACGATTTCCATTTGCATTCGTAAAGTTACGGTTTACCGCTAAAGTAAACGTCGCAACCGCCGAACCACTAGATGTATATCGTAAATCGGGATCTTTTGTTAGTCTTCCAACTAATACAACGTTGTTAATCATTTAAACATCTCCTTTCGTCAATTCCGATGTTTCACGTGAAACATTTGGATTATACTTCTTCCTTGATAATCATGTGACGGATAATACTGTCATTGATTTTAGCAAGACGATCAAATTCATTGATTGCTCCTGCAGTTGATGGAGAAGATACTTTAACGATATGATAGATGCCTTCACGGAATCCGTTCATTTCATATGCTAAGCGGCGTTTTTCCCAATCTTTTGATTCGATAACTTCTGCTCCGTTATCTTTCAAGATTGTATCGAAACGTTCCACTAAAGCAGTTTTTGCTTCTTCATCAATGTTCGGACTAATAATGTACATAATTTCGTAATTCGTAGCTTGACTCATTGATTTTCACCTCCCTATGGACTTTAGGCTCTTAGATTGCTAAGAGCAAGGAGAGTTATCTAAAATTTATAGACTACTCACAAGGTTTCATTATACAGCTTAAAGCTGATAAAATCAAGCATTCTTCACAAATTTTGATCATTTTTTTTAACAACCATTTCTGACTCTCGTGTCTTACTTTAATATACGTATAATTTGAATTTTTTCATTTTTTTTACTATTAATTTAGGTTATTTATTTTTCATGTTATACTATCTTTGTTCGATATTGCACAAATAGCTTAATACTCTAAAAGTAGTTTGAAAGGATGCTGTTACATTGAATCAATTGTTAGAATATCAACCGCTCAACTTGTATACGAATTATCTTGAGGCTACACGTAATGCCCCAGAAACTGCCATTATTCACGATGAAAGCTTGCCAGCTTTTCCTGAACTTGGAACCAATTATACCTATCAATTAAGTCATGAGGCAATTTTAAATCGTGCTTATCAACTGGCTAGTATAGGTGTGAAAGCTGAAGACAAAATTATTATTTTCAAAAGCTCAAAATTCGATACGTATTTATTAGCTGTTGCGGCTTCTTATTTAGGTGCTGTTCCAGCAATGATTTCTTATCATTTTCCAGCTGAAACAATTGAAGTTTTTGTTGATCGTTTGGAAAATCCGTTTATTCTTTTTGATGATGAAACAGCCGATAAGATTGCAAACGTAAAAAACAGTTCTCCAGAGAAGCAAATTTCGGTTACAAAGCTTTTACAGGCTCCAATCAACGAAGTTCCACAAGTGAAACTTCCTACGGATGCTATTGCTTATATGACACATACTTCTGGAACAACTGGCATTCCTAAATTAATTTGTCACTCTGCTAACTCAATGGGCTGGCGTACAAAGTGGCAAAAAACGATTTTTACAAAAATCGCTGAGAAAAAACTGGTTGGATTTCATATTTCGCCTGTTCATTCTCGCTTTAATATTGGAATCTCTTCATTGATGGCAATGGGTTTTCCTATGATGCCTTTATCAATCTCGAATAGTGATTCTATTTCAAAAATGCTTATCGCGCACAAGCCGATCGCTCTTGAAACTCATCCAAATAATTTTGTTCAGTGGACGTCACTAGCAAAAAAACAGCCTGAAGCTTTCGCCAGTGTACGCTATTACCACTCTACCTTTGATGCAATAAATAATGCAACGATGGGAAGTTTCTTAAAGGCTTCTGAAAAAAATGAACCGATCTTCCTTCAAGTTTACGGTCAAAGCGAATGTGGCCCAATGATATTAAAAGCTCATACCTTAGAATCGCTTAAAACATCTGATGCGCGTGATATGGGGGTTGGTCTAGAAGGTTTGACTGAAGCTCGGATTGCAGATAAAGAAGGTAACGTTTTACCTGCTATGACAGATGGACATATTCATTTTTTATCTAAAGGACGCGCACTTACTTATTATAAAGAAGATGATAGATTCCAAGCTACTGTTTTTGGTCCATGGTGGGACAGCGGTGACTACGGTTTTATGGATGAAAATGGTCATTTATTCCTAAAAGATCGTCAAGTAGATTTAATTGAGAAAATCGATAGTAACTTAGCGATTGAAGATCATTTGCTTGATGCGCTAGATTTTCTTCAAGAAGTGATCATTGTTAGAGCTAAAGATAATTCTCCTCAGCCAATTTTAGCGGTTGATCCAAAACAAGGAATGGATTGGGACGCTTGGTGGGAGCAAGTGACTGATTTACCACATTTAAACAAACCAATTATTATGGCTTGGGACGAAATTCCTCGTACAGCTACAATGAAAGTTCAACGATTACAAATTGAAAAAGCTTTGAAAGAAAAAGAATAGTTTACAGCAAAAAAATAAAACAGAGAGGAAAATCATCCATCGATGACGTTCCCCTCTGTTTTATTTTTTATTTAATAAATATTGTTTCAAAAACTCCGTACTTCATTAAGTTTTTTTGCGATAACGAAACCCCAATCCCCAATTCATCCGGCACAAAAATTTCACCATTTTGTATTTCAAAAGGTTCTGTAAGAATATCCTCGTAATAATAACGATCAGAGGCTGAAATATCTCCTGGAAAGGTGAAAATTTTTTGAGATGCAAACTGTAGATTTAAAGCCCTTCCCACACCAGATTCAAACATTCCGCCTAGCCACACAAGTCGTTCATTTTCTTTACAGAAATCGACGATTTTCATAGCTTCTGTGATCCCGCCTACTCTAGGAATTTTTAAATTGATACTTCGACAGCTACCCAAAGAAAATGCTAACTCACAATCTTTAAGTGTTCGAATATTTTCATCCAAACAAATACTCGTTTTCATTTCTTTTTGCAACTGTGCATGGTCTAAAAAATCATTCGCGGCAAATGGTTGTTCAATCATCACTAAATCATAGGCATCTAACTGTTTCAACCAAGAAATATCTTTAATGGTATAGGCAGAATTAGCATCCACCATTAAAGGTAAATCGGGAAATTTTTTCCGAATCGCTTCAATTGGTTTTAAATCATAGCCTGGACGAATTTTTAATTTCACCCTTTGATATCCTTGCGCTACGTATTGGGTAATCTGATCCAGTAATTTAGTTAGGTCAGTCTGAATACCAACACTTACCCCAACTGGAATTTGTACTCTAGTATCTTTAAAATACGTTTTTAAGCTTTTTCCATTCCGTTTAGCATATAGATCCCAGATTGCTGTTTCAAGGCTAGATTTCGCCATCTGATTTCCTTTCACTTCAGCAAAAAGAATAGATACTTCTTTAGGATGATGAATTTCTGCCTCTTTCAGTAAAGGAATCAAATGTTTGTCGATAATAATTCGTGCGGTATCGATTGTTTCTTCTATGTAATCTGGCTGTTCAAAAGGAACTAGTTCTCCTATGCCTTGGTTTCCTAACTCATCAGTCACTAACAAAATATCAAATGCTTTCTCTGTTAAACGACCGTAACTTGTTTCAAAAGGAATCCTTAGCGGCAGTCGAACACGATAACGATCAATGCGATGAATGTTCAACAATATCTCCTCCTTCTAGACATTTTGTGTGTCTGGTTAACCTTAGCTTTTTTCAAGAGACTACCTCATCGTACTAGACAAAAATGCATGAACGGTTTCTTCAAATGTACGTGGTTTTTCTAAATGAACGCAATGACCTGCATCGCTTACGACTTCGATAGTTAGAGTTGGTTGTGTTTCTTTCATTCTTTTGGCGATTTGTTGAAATTTAAGATCTATTTCTCCTACAATCAATAAAGTAGGAACTTTTATATCTGTCAATTTTTGCCAAAAACTAGGCTGGACTCCGGTTCCCATAAACCAGAGACTACATACAAGCCCAAAAGGTCGCTGTGATAAGCGTTCTTGCCGAATGGTTTCTTGCACTTGGGGAGGTAATTGTTTTTGACTATCAAAAAGTGACAGGCTTTCCCATCTAGCAACAAAGTCTTCAATTGGGTGTCTCATAATAAACTCAGCTAAATGCTCATCTGCTCGTTGCCTTGCAACTCGTTCTGACATGTTTTGTAAGCCAGGAGAACCGCTCTCTAAGATCAGTTGGGTAACTTTACGAGGAAATAGACAAGCGAATCCCAAAGCTGCTCTAGCCCCCATTGAATAGCCTAATAATGCAAACTCAGCTAACCCCAATTGTTCTGTCAATAACGCAATATCTTGACATAAACATTCCATCTGATAACGATAAGGATGCACGTAACAATCTGTTTGACCGTGACCGATCAAATCAATCGCTAAAATATTGATATCACTTTCCTGTTGGAAAACTGGAGCAAATGTTTGACTAGTACCCGTAAACCCATGAAAGCAAACCAATGTATGTCGATCTGCTTCATAGGCTGAAAGCCACTCATAATAATAATTCACGCCATTTATGTTTGATTTCATTTATTTTTCCTTAATCCTAACTTTTCTTTCAATCCTGCAATGACTTTTTCATACAGCAATACATTTTCCTGACGATCACCAACAACTTCAATTAATTGAAATTTAGGGTACTTCTGTGTTGCTTCCAATAATAGCGCTAACTGCTCTAAACTCTCTGCTTTTACATATTCTGCATCGTATAATTGAGCAACTAACGAAAAATCCAAATCGATCGGCGTGCCAAATATCGGTTCAAAATCTTCAGCTTCTAATTGGCGTTGTGAAAGAAAAGAAAAAATACCACCACCATTATTGTTCAATAAAACAATCGTCAATGGTAAGTTATATCGTTTAGCTAGCAACAAACCATTCATATCATGATACATAGCTAAATCACCAATCAATAACACATTCTGAGCGTCAGGTTTTGTTGCGCACATTCCTAACGCAGTTGAAACAATACCATCAATTCCGTTGATACCACGATTACCAAATAACTGATAGTGACTATCTTCGTGTGCGGAAAATCGATCTATAAAGCGAATCGCATTGCTATTTGAAACAAACAATTGACCATTAGGCGCCATCTTTTTATGCACAAGAACACTTGCAGATGTTTCATTTAATGTATTCATTTCTTCAAGTTCTTTCAATTGTTGTTCCGTTGTTTCTTGCCACTCGATCCATTGATTGCTCCATGAATTCGATGTTTTTGCTGTAATCTTATCAGTAATTACCTGAGCAAAAATTTGTTCTTCTGCTTGGATAGCAACTTGAGTTTGTTTTAATTGATCTTGCCATTCTCCAGTTTCATCGACAAAGTAAATGATTGTTTCGGTCTCACTAAAAGACTGGAGCCAAAACATCGTATTTTTTGAAATAGGCAACATCCCAAAGCGAACGATGATTTCTGGGCGTTGATGCATTTCAACTTCTTGAATAAACAAATCAGCATAACTCATGATCAATGGACTATTTTTACCACACGAAGTGATATTTGCTAGTGGATCACTAATAATCGGCCAATTTAATGTTTCTGCTAATGCAACAAATATTTCCGCTTCTTCTATTGTGTGACTGCCACCTACCACTAAAACACCTTTTTTACCTTGCCATGCATCAACACATTTGATTAATTGTTCTTCTGGCAATTGCTTTTTACCTGCGAATATTTCAGTTGTTCTTTCTGCAATCAATGGTCGATTTAAATCAGGTAATAAAGGTTCTCGCAACGGAAAATTAAAATGAACGGGGCCTTTGGGTGTTTGACAAGCGGTATCAGTCGCGCGCATTCCTTGCCAGTAAGCATAGTCCAGCATCGCCTTAGTTCCTTCTGGGATCGCCATTTCTATAAATTCTTTTACATGACTTTGAAACAAATGGAATTGATCCATTGCTTGTGGTGCACCAACTTGCCTTAATTCATGTGGTCGGTCCGTTGTCAAAATAATCAATGGAATGTGACTTGCGTTGGCTTCACAAATCGCTGGATAGTAATTTGCTGCGGCTGTTCCTGATGTACATAATAATGCGACTGGTTTTTGACTAGCTTTACTTAATCCAAGGGCAAAAAAAGCTGCAGAACGCTCATCAACTTCAATAAATGTCTCGATTTTTTCTTGCCGATGTAATAATAATGCTAGCGGCGTAGAACGCGAGCCTGGACTAATTACAGCTTGGACTACTCCACTGCTGATCATCCCTTCAACAAAGGTTTGTAAATAGTCTGTCATTTCACTTTGATTTGTCATGCTCATCCCCGCCTATTCCTCTTAACATCGGTTGAAACTTAATTTTTGTCTCAATTCTTTCTTGCTCTGCTTGAGAATCTTTCACAATACCACATCCAGCATATAAGTAGCCGACCTTCCCAGAAAATATAGCTGATCGAATCCCAACTGCAAATTCGCCAACATCTTCATTGATAGCGATCCAGCCAATTGGCGCACCGTACAATCCTCGATCTAATTTTTCATGTTCTTTGAGCCATTTTAAAGCTAACTCTTTTGGTTCTCCGCCCAATGCAGGCGTTGGATGCAGTTCTTTTATTCCTTTCAAGAAACGATACTCTTTTTGCCGTTGGCCTTCGATTGGCAAGTATAAATGCTGAATATCGCGATTTTTTAATAGTTGTGGTGTTTGAGCCTGAATCGAAGTCCCTGTCATCTTTTCTAATTCCTTGATGATTCTATCTACAACGATTTTATGCTCCTGCTTATTTTTCATATCATTTAGCAAATAATTTCCTAATGCTTCATCTTCGATTTCAGTTGTTCCACGTGAAACAGATCCAGCAATGCTCGCCGTTGAAAAAGTCTTTGCAGATGCCTTTAATAAACGCTCTGGGGTAGCACCGATAAAAACATGTTCCTCCGATTCCAAAACAAAAAAGTATGTATTGGTTTGTTGTTGTTGGAGATTTTTTAAAATAGCATCTGCTTGAAATGAACGGTCACTTTCCACTTCCATTCGTCTAGCCAAAACGACTTTCTCTAAAGGTCCTGCTTCTCGTAGTTTTGCTACAGTTTCATCAACAAGTCTCATCCATTCAGAAACAGCAATTTCTTCTGCTTTTATTTGTGCAGTATCTTTTTCTTCTATTATTTGAGTCTCCATTACTTCTGCAAATTGTAATGTTAGATCTCGCCATTTCTGCTGCAATGTTTCTTTGCTTTCTGCACTGAAATTAATCGTAAAATATAGTTTGCCTTCAGTTTCTGTAAGTAAAAAGGTTGGTAAATAAAACAGCCCTTGTTCCATACTTCCCCAGTCATTTTGCTCAGCATGTTTGCCGTCAAATGCAAATCCACCAAATAAAATAGCGCCTGTTCCTGTGATGAATTGATTTTGATAAATTTTTTCTTCTAAAATAAATGCGTCTACTTGTTCAAATGAAGCCTGATCGTATGTCAACTTGGTTTCTTTGCCGAAACCAACCAATGTAAAGTTATTTTCAGGGGTTTGCCAATAAAAACGCTCACCTTTAAAGGCAATTTTCCCCTTCTCAAAGGAAGTACGCAAAGAATCTGGATTTTCATTTATTTCTTTGACCCAACTAAATTGGCGATACCCCTTTTCATATGCTTGTTCTAATTCTTTAGGAATGCTCATTTGCATAAAAAAGCCTCCCTTTCTCTTGTTGTTAAGCGGTGTTTTGCTAATTTTCCACTAGCTGTTTTGGGTAGTGAATGGCATAAGTAAATTCGTTTAGGCAGTTTATATTTTGCTAAATAGTTTGTAGCAAATGTATTTATTTTTTCTACTGTAATCGTCGGTTCTCCAACAATATAGGCTACAGGAACAGCCCCCCATTTTTCATTGACTTCACCAACTACAGCAACTTCTTTCACGCCAGAAAATTCTTGTAGGACATGCTCGATTTCTGTAGGGTAAATATTTTCACCACCTGAAATGATCAACTCACTTAAACGGCTGACTAAATACAGATACCCATCTTCATCTAGGTACCCCATATCTCCTGTTTTAAACCAGCCGTCTGCAGTCCATTTTACCGTTTGCCATTGCTCACCATTCAAATACCGGCGAACGACATTCTCCCCTTTTAGTAAAATCTCTCCGACTTCGTTTGGCTGTAACTGTTTATCTTTATCATCAATGATTTTGATCGCCATTCCCATCAATGGTTTACCAGCAGAACCAATTTTATTCGCTGCATCTTCAAAGCTTAGTGCCACGACTTGAGAACATGTTTCGGTCATTCCGTATGATTGGATTACAGGTATACCGAAGCTTTCACATTTTTCCAGTGCTTTTGGAGAAATTGGTCCACCACCAAGCAACATTGCTTTGAAATTTGAGCTGTAACCCGTCTTGGGATAATTCTCTAGTAATTCTTGTAGCATAACTGCCACAACAGAAATCACGGTTCCCCGACCTTCGACTAGATCGTTTGTCACCGTTTTTGCATCAAATTTATTATATAAACGGAAACTGCACCCCAACACTAATTGGCGAATGATGATCGACAACCCACTAATATGAAATAATGGGACTGAACAAAGCCAGCAATCATCCGCTGTAATAGCCATATTTTCTTGTGTAGCTAATGCGCTGGCACGATGATTCCTAAAGCACTGCACCACTCCTTTAGGATTACCTGTCGTGCCTGATGTATACATGATCGAAGCTGCGTCTTCTAATTGATAGATAGATTCACTTTCAATCAAACTTGTTTCAACGCTACTTGAACGTCTCATTTCAACGATGGTTACTGGTTTCAATTCAGCGATAAACGGCAAACTTTCAGTAGAAACCACTACCAGATTGACCGAAGCATCAGTCAATTGGTAGTGGAGCTCTTGCAAACTTAAATGTGTATTTAATAAAACGAGCTCTTTGTTTAGCTCCCATAAAGCTAAGATCGAAAAATACATTTCTTTTGAATTACGGCTAAATACGCCAATTCGTTTTTCCGCCTTAGGAATCTTTGAAGAAAATTCTGCTACCCATTGTTTGACCTCTTGAGCAACTTCAGCAAATGACCATGCTTCATCCTGCCAATAAAAAGCAGGATGATTTGGTCTTTCATTCACTTGTTTTTGCAGCCAACTACTCATGTTTTTTCACCCTTTTATTTTATGGAAATTTAGGGAATTGGTCGAAATCAGGATCACGTTTTTCTTTGAACGAATCGCGTCCTTCTTTGGCTTCATCCATTGTGTAATAAAGTAATGTTGCATCTCCTGCTAGTTGCTGAATTCCAGCTAAACCATCTGTGTCAGCATTTAGAGAGGCTTTGATCATACGTAAAGCAAGCGGGCTTTTCTTCAACATTTCTTCTGCCCATTCCATCGTAACATCTTCAACTTCAGCTAAAGGTACGACCGTATTGATCCACCCCATATCCAACGCTTCTTCCGCTGAATATTGTTTGCATAGGAACCAAACTTCTTTGGCTTTTTTATGACCGACCACACGTGCTAAATAACCTGATCCGTAACCACCATCGAAACTTCCAACATTTGGTCCAGTTTGACCGAATTTAGCGTTATCCGCTGCAATTGTCAAATCACAAACAAGTTGAAGTACATTTCCGCCGCCGATCGAATAGCCTTTAACCATTGCGATAATAGGTTTTGGAATCACACGAATCAAGCGTTGTAAATCTAATACATTTAAACGAGGAACACTATCTTCCCCTACGTATCCGCCATGTCCACGAACTTTTTGGTCTCCGCCGGAACAAAACGCTTTATCCCCTGCACCAGTTAAAATAATTACGCCGACATCTTGTTTATCACGGCTGATATTGAAAGCATCAATCATTTCCATAACTGTTTTTGGTGTAAAGGCATTGTGTACTTGCGGGCGATTAATGGTGATTTTCGCTACTTTGCCTTCTTGTTCAAATAAAATTTCTTCGTATTCTTTGATCGTTGTCCAGTTTCTCATGAGGAAACCTCCTTATAATTTTAAAAGCGGAACAAATCGAGTAATCCTGTAGAAAATTAGGAAATTGACATTGAAACGCTTTTAGTTTCACTGACAATTTATCTATTTTCCTAAGGATTGATTTGTGCAGCTAGATAGTACTAAAAGCGGAAAAAATCGGGTAATCCTGTAGAAAATTAGGAAATTGACATTGAAACGCTTTTAGTTTCACTGACAATTTATCTATTTTCCTAAGGATTGATTTGTACAGCTAGATAGTTTAAAAGCGGAACAAGCCATTTAGCTCTGACATGAAAATAGGAAAAATTGAATGAGGCTCTTTTTACCTTATTCAAACTTTATTTTTTTCTCGAAAGGCTAGCCCGTGAAGCTAACTTGTTAATTAAATTAGTTTTCAATGCTTCTATTATACACAAATATACAAATTTTAGAATGATAGACGGTTTAAAGCCTGATGAAATAGTACTAGGGAGTTACGAAAAATGACGTGGAAATTCAGTTATTTATTGTATCGCCTTTTCTTACAGTTTTGCGACTGGAAGAGGGTATTTTATGGTTTGATACAGTTGTAGTTATAGCTTTATTTAACCCAAGTAACATTTAGCAAAAAAGCCCCCCCACGAATTGGCCACGTGGGGGGTTATATTTTTATGCTTGATATGCTTCATTACAGTATTTGTACCACAATTCTAACTATCTTTAATTTGGTTTATTAGTCAATTAAAAAGAGACTAACATTTTCATCAATCAAAGATTATCTTGATAAAAAGTACCCAATCTCTTCACAGCCAAACCAACTGGCTCAACCTGATCATACAAATCATAATGACTAGCACCCTCAATCACATATAAATCCTTCTTCTCAGAAGCTGCACGCTCAAACAATTCATGTCCATCTCGCTTCGAACCAAACGCCCCTTCTACACTACCAACAATAATTTGCAACGGCTGTGTCAATAATTTTTCTACCATATGAAACGCATCAAACCCAATCACTGAACCGAAACTAATATATCTCACTTTATTCGGAGAACAAGAATGTTGTCCACGAGGCGTTGTATAGTAATCTACTGCTTCAACAATATCAATATCTGTTATTCCAGCAGCTTCTCTTTCCTCCTGACTATTAGGAATCCAATTCGCAATAAAAGGTTCTCCGCCTTGTGCTTCTACTGTACGTTGTTGTCCAATTGCTTCTAAGGCTTTGATTACACCCACTGCATCGCCGTTACTTTCACGATTTACCCGACCAATATTGGCTCCTACAACAGTTCCGACCGCTTTAATCCGACGTTCTGTCATTGCTGCATTAACCGCATAGCCGCCCCCAGCACAAACACCTAATATACCAATACGGTTGTCATCTACATAATCAATCGTATTCAAATAATCTACAGCAAAACGAATATCATCTACTCTTGCAGCTGGTTCTTCGATATAACGCGGCTCTCCTTCACTTTCACCTTGATAAGAAGCATCAAAGACAATCGTTACAAATCCAAGTTCTGCTATCTTTTCAGCATAAATCCCTGCTGTTTGATTTTTACAACTACTGCCTGGATGAACACAAACAATCGCAGGATACTTTTTATCTTTGTCTAACCCTTTCGGAGTATTTAAAATCCCGGCCAGCTTTAATCCTCTTGCATCAAATTTTACATTTTGTTTTTCAACCTTCATCATGATAACCACCTTCATTTTTTCTCTTGAGAGAATTATTACACTCACGTATAATAAAATAGGGTGAAACGATTTTCAATAACCAAAAAAAGAAAAACGTAAATTACTACACACCTCTACATACAATGTGTAGAATTGGAGAATATATATGAGCAAAGTCGATCGAAGAATTTTAAAATCAAAACAAGCCATACAGATATCGTTTCTAACCTTATTGATTCAAAATGGATTCGATGAAATAACCGTAAAAGATCTTGCTGAACAAGCAAATATTGCTAGAAAAACCTTTTACCTGCACTACTTAGATAAGTATGATCTATTAGACCAAATCGTAGATGAGCATTTATCCAAACTAAGGGTTATTTGTGATCAAAAAAAAGAGAAAAAATTAATCGAAGGAACAATTATCTGGTTCAACTATTTCAATGAACACAAAGCTTTTTTTCAAGCTCTTTTTAAAAGTAAAAGTACACTGTCTTTTCGAGAAAAATTACTTGATTTTACAATTGGAGAATTAGAGAAAAAAATCATTCCCCTATCTAATTGCAACAAAAATATCGATCAGGCAATTCTTTTAAAATTTTTAGGGATCGCCGTGATGGGCATCCTTGAATCTTTTGTTTTAGAAGAAATCAGCAGTGATACAACAACCGTAGCAAAACAAGTCGGAGAACTAGTTCAAAGAAATATATAATAAAAAATAGGGGTAGCTATGCCATGATTCAGCTCAACTACTCCTATTTTTTATCCTTACTCCATATAAACACTGTTCGAAGGCACTACCTGTGCACCAAACGGCATCAATGCCAACTTAGCTAATTTAAATGACTGCATCCCAAACGGAATCCCAATAATCGTCACACATAAAATAATTCCGCTAATACAATGACCTACCGCTAACCAAAAACCACTGAAAATCAGCCAAAGGATATTTACTAAAAACGAAGTCGTACTGCTACTATACACAACTCTTTTACCAAATGGCCAAAAACTTAAGCCCGCAAGCTTAAAACATTGTAACCCAATAGGAATTCCAATAATGGTAATACACCACAAAACACCAGCTAAAAGCCAAGTCAAACCTCCAAAAAATCCGCCGAAAATAAACCAAATAATATTTCCTAAACAGCCCATTTAAAATCCCTCAGCTTTCTTTATAATATAAATAGAAATTATACTATATAATCATAAAACTAGCTTTAGCTTCATGCATAAAATAGTTATTTTTAAATTAATTTTAGTAAAATCATAAAAATTCTCGAAATTTCTTGTTCTCAACCAATAACTTGGTTACTATCATTACTAAGAACCGCTTTCCGATGTAGTCCGACTATGATTTTTATAAAAAAGAAAGGATTGATTTTCGTGCACTTATTAGACTATTTAAACATCGAAACTACTGAACTATCTAAAGAAAAAGTTGTTTTAACAATGAAAATAGAAGATTTCCATAAGCAACCTTACGGGATTTTACATGGAGGAATGAATGGGATTTTAATTGAAACAGCCTGTAGTTTAGGTGCTAATGAACAGTTAGATGAGCATTCTTATGCAGTTGGTATCGACCTTCAAATCAATCACTTAAAAAGCGTGCCTAATGGCGTAATCACTACGATTGCGACATCAAATCGTGTGGGACAAGCGATCCAAGTTTGGGAAGGAAAAATTTTTAATGAAGCTGGCGAACTAACAGCTGTTGGACGTTGTACTTTGATAAGTCGAAACATAGAAAAATAAAGAAACGCACGAGCTTTTTTTGTTCGTGCGTTTTTAACATCTAAAAATCGTCTGATTGACCTAATCTTTCAGCGTTTAGCTAGATTATTTCACCTGTGATAACTTTTAAATTCATCAGTAACGATGACATTACCTCCAGTTCTTTTTGGTTCACTTCTGAATATTTTTGATTCATAATTTTTTCTCTTTCTTTTTTGACAAGTAAATACATTAAATTTAATTCTTCTGAAGTTAGATTTGATAAATACACATGATTGGGTTCAGAGTATGCAAAAGCATCTATTTCAAACGTTTCAGGATTTCTTTTTAAGCTTGTTCTGATCTGAAAACCATTTGAAAATGTGATCATCTCAACATAAAGATATTCTGAAAAGGTTATCGGTCTCCGTTCAAAAACAGTTGTCTTTTCCCCAAAGATTTCGAGGATATTTTCGATAAAACTTGATAAAGCTGTTCCAATATTTAATTGTTTTGAAAAAGTTTTAGACAGTAATAATTTTTCTTGTATCATAATTTTTACCTCTCACATCTTATTACTCTTTATTATAAACATACTTTTTCTCAAAACAAATAAAACGATATTTTTATTTTTTTTGAATTTATATTTTTCTGTTAAATTCTAGCTATATGACTTTTTTCAGTCGCACATTCAAATTATCCTCTTCTGCTGTTTAACTGTTCAATCAAAAAGGCTGTGACAAAAGTCGTTTAGGTTCGAGCAATTAGACTAAAAACCGCACAATGCGTTTTATGCATTGTGCGGTTTTTAGGAAATTGCCGAAGAATCTGACTTTTTCACACCGTTTATTTATATTTTGGGTGACGTTAATAAAACTCGAAGTGTTTTGTCTCGGTCACTTTTAGTGGAAGCTTTTCTTCTTTATTTTAATTGTTCTTTTTTGGTTTTTTGAAATTTCCATAAGGTATACCCCAATGCTACTACGAGGATTAAAATTACAATTCCCATAGTCACGATAATATACATCCATGCAGAACGTTCCGGCGCTTTATCTACAGATTTTTTATTCAACTGGCTGGCTTTTTTTTGATCAATTGAAAAATCTTTACTAAACGTCCACGCTCCGTCAGCATTCACTAGTTTTAGTGTATACGTATATTCACCTGGTTTAAATTTATCATTCAACATAGTAAATAAAGGAAATTCACTATTTGGAGCAAAACTCATGCTACTTCGTTTTTCTTGAACAATTGCAGTATTTTGGCCTTTTTTTGTAATGGTAAATGTTCCTTCAACTTGTTTCATTACTTTGGGTTGAGGGTTTTTCACAATCATTTGTATGGCATTTCTTTTATTGATTTGTGTTAATTGAACAGCATCACCTTCCAATTTCGGCGTGATTTCTTTATCGTTTTCCGAAAGTTGAACAGCAATGGCATATTGAAACTCATTTTTGATCATTTTTTTTGAATTTTCTTGATCATCTTGCTTTTTAGCGACCATGATACCGCCTAGAATCACACCGTCAAAAGAGCTTTTTGGTGTCGTTAATGCTATGTAAACAATTTTTTCTTCTCCACTTGCAATAGAAATCGTCTGTTCTCGTTTTTCGACTAAATCCGAAAATTGATGTTTTGTTTCGATCTGTTTTACATTTGGCTGACTGTAATCGATGATTCCATTCATATTCGTTGTTGCTGAATTGACACTGACTATGTACTCTGACGTTTTATTTGCATGATTCGTAATTTTTATCGGGAGTTCTTCTTTTTTTTCTGAGGAGGTACGGAGGTTAAAATAACTATTATTATCACCAATTTGACTACGCGTCATCTGAGGTTTGACTGTAAAATCGATACTTTTTTCTGCATGAACAAGAATTGGACTTAGACTCAATACAATTGAAGACACACCTAGAAACAATATAATTGATATTTTTTTCATATTTGTAAATTCCTTTGCTATTTATTCAAATAATAAGAAAAAAGAGCAGTAAAAGAGGTTCGCTTCAAAACAACCCTTTTACCAAAAACACATGTCATCAACGCTCTTTTTTCGCTTTATCTTTACGTATAATTTGTTTTTCAGATTTAGAGGCTAAGACATTTGCCTTAGCCTCTTTTAGCTATTTAATTACCTTCTGGACCGCTTGTTAATGTCCATGTTAGTGTTGTGTTGTAAGTTGCTGCTTTGACACTATTTGGAACATTTAATGTTGCTTCAAAAGATTTATCTTGTACTAATGCATAACTTTCTGCTTTTGCTTGTGAAGCAAAGGGTTGTGATGCTGTATTTACTGCATTAGTAACACTAGAAATATCAATCGTCATCGCATCATCCCAAGTTGCAACAGTTGCTTTCGCTATTGTTACATCCCAACCTACGTAATTCCCTCTATAGTCAGTAACAGTGATTTCACCAGGTTTTTTTATTGTTTTCGATGCTGTATTATCTAATTTAAGGGTACCAAAATTGATTTCATCCGTAGCAGAAATCAACAATTCACCGCCTTCTACAGTTGTTTTAGCAACTGTTTCACCTTCTAATACATCTGCCTGTGCTGGCATTGCTACCTGAACTGCTCCTAACAACATTCCTGTTACTAACCCACTAATTATTACTCGTTTCATATAATATTCTCCTTTTTATTTCACTTATGATAGTAAAATTTTTCTATAATTTTATTGCAGCTTTCTAATAAATTGAATTTTGTTAAATTGATCATTTCATTTTATTGTGTCATTTAAGGTCCAGCAGTTAACGTCCATTTAAGCGTTCCTGTATATGTTTGAGCTTTCAATGGTTCATCGGCTGGTATACTTAAAAATAATCCTTTTTTTGAGTCCCAAGTGCGTAATGGTGCTGTTTCAGAAGGTGCATTAGGATTATCTTCCAGAGTAGAATTAAAAATAGGAATCGCTGAATGATTTAAAAACTGTTCCTGATCATCATTTGCGTCTTTATACACGACGTATCGACTTAGTAAACTGTCATCATCCATAGCCAAGCTTAAAGCATAATTGCCTTGTACGCCTGCTCCTCGACTATCTTCTATCGTTAACCCTAAAAGATCATTTTTTTCATTATTCCTGCCAACAAGCTGCTTTTGTGAACAAAGAGTAAAATCATCAAAGGTAAGTACTTGTGGAACAGATAAATTCAGCTCTCCTTCTTCTACAATTACAGGAACTGAATAATCATACTGAACTTTTTTCCCTGAACTAATTGTTTGTTCTACTCTGATTACAGCTTCTTTTTTCCCAAAACTGGTGGTATCAGGATAGGATATAAATTTTTTCGAGATAGTCGAAAGGCCCTTTGAGTCAATCATTTCATCAATATGTTCATCTAAATAACTTTCGCTTGTATAGATTGGCACACTAATTTCAGTGGTTGACAAAGTATTCAAATGTATCAATTTTAATCCTTCTTCGGTCACTTCATAATAAACATCGTTTAGACCGCTAGTCTCATCTAAAAAATTCTCATTTCCAACAAAATATAGCCAAGCTCTTTCGTACTTTTCTCCAGTTTTTCGTCCATGCCAGACCTGAATAATATCACCTATCGCAATATCCGCCCGTTCACCAATTTCAATATTCCACGCTTCTTTAATCTGTATAGGCGTATCTTTGGATTTTAAAGAAAATTGACGATTAGGGGATAAATTTAAATTTAAGATGCCTAAATCATCGGCATGATAAAATGATACTGTTGAAAAAATTGGGCTATCAAATGTCGGCAACGAACCAAAATCCAAACTACTGGCTCCTTGACCAGGCTCCAGAGATAAACTTGGACCTTTTTGAAGAGTCAATACGGACACAATTCTTCGGGCATCAGTTCCTGTCCATTCACCACTAATGGCGATACTATTACCCCAACGAACGTTTACAGGAACTTGTACTTCTGTCATTTTTGACTTGTCTGCGTTTAATATTACCTGAACGTTCACTTTTTTTTGACCAGTTGTATCAGTAGGTACAGTATCTTTGAGCAAAACTGAATAGTCATCTTCTATTAGATTTTGTTCACCTAACTTCACATCTTTGATAAAAGTATACAAATCATATTCATTGTCCTTAGTACCTAAAATCGTTGTTACTGGATTTGGTTTTGCTGTTAGTTTAGCATCTTCAAATGTTACTTTCAGATCTCTTTGAACAGAAAAATCCTCACTGATCAATAAACTACGCGTAAATTTTCCAGACAAAGAATAAGTAATATGCTGTTCGTCAGCTGTAGAGAATAGCTGACTTGAAATAGTAATATCTATCTGATCTTTTGCTATCTCAGTACCAGATATTATTATTTGATCGATCACTTTTTCCTTAATAAATACCTCATCGATTACTGTTCCTTTTCCTACAACGCAAGCGTCTTTTGCATCTACAAATACATTAAGAGTCTCACTCACGCCTAAGTTGTCCTCTACTATCTCTGAAGAACTATTTAACTCATCTGTAGTGATTTTTCCAAGATGACTTGGCTCTTGCAAACTTATGTCAAAGTCCTTGAAAGTGTCTTCCGGAAGTTCTGATGCGCTAGCGTATGTTGGATATACTAAGCTGACCAAAAATAGTAGTGTACTTGCTTTAAATAATATTTTTTTCATGTTTTAATTCCCATTTCAAACGAAACTGTTAGTAATAATTTTTACTTACTTAATAAGAACTTATATTATACTTCCTGATAATTCTAAAAATAGTCAATCTATTTGTTATGTATTCAGCTTCTGCTATGTTCTAAACGATTAAAAAACTAATCTAATTCTCATTTTCAAAAAAAACCTTGATCCTCCTCTGTTTTATTATTTTCAATTTTCTTTATGAAAGGCAACAACAACTACGTTAACACAGCATTAGGTCATATTCAACGGATATTAAAAAATAATTAGACAAAAATGTTTTTATTTCTTTTTTTAATAATTTTATTTTTTATAATTATCAAAAAAAGACATTTAATTAAAAAATATTCTTCTGAATTTAGAATGACGGTTGTCAAAAACAGCACACTGCTTAACTCAATTTATATATTCAGAAATTCCTACTTATTTCTTGGCGTTCAACGCTTTACCTAAAAATTGTATATACTTTAAACCCCCGCTTCGGTCTAAAATAGACTGAAACGGGGGTTATTTGTTTTATTCTTCTGTCTTCGTATCTGTGTCTGGTGTTTCAGTCTCAATAACTACTTCTTCTACACCTTCAACTTCTTCAACGATTTCATCTGGCTCCGGCTCAACAACTGCCATCGTTACAACTTTTGCATCTTCTTCCATTCTCATCAAGCGAACACCTAATGTAGCACGACCTGTTTGAGAAACTGAATCTACATTGAAACGAATGATAACACCTTTATTGGTGATCACCAGAATATCTTCATCGCCACGAACAGTTGTAAGTCCTGCTAACGGACCATTTTTCGCTGTAATGTTGGCTGTCTTGATTCCTTTACCGCCACGGCCCTTCACAGGGTACTCAGAGGCTTTTGTCCGCTTACCGTAACCATTTTCCGTCAACACTAGTACTTCCGTGTCAGCGTCCAATAAAGAGGCTCCTACGACGTAATCATCTTCTCTTAGACGAATACCACGCACACCTGATGCTGTACGACCCATATCACGGACGGCTGTTTCTGCAAATGTTACAGAATAACCGTTATGCGTTCCGATGATCATGTTTTGTTCACCATTAGTTAAGACAACATTGACTAACTCATCATCTTCTTTTAGACCAATCGCAATCAAACCATTACTTCTAATGTTAGAGAATGCCTTAACTGCTGTACGTTTAACAGTACCTTTACGAGTCGTAAAGAATAGATAATGTCCTTCTTCTGCTTGTCCTTCAACAGCGATGATCGCTTGGATCTTCTCACTAGAGTCGATACCTAGCATGTTGATCACAGGGATTCCTTTAGCCGTTCTGCCGTATTCAGGGATTTCATAACCTTTGGCACGGTATACTTTTCCATTATTCGTAAAGAATAATAACGTATCATGGGTTGAACAAGAAACTAGGTTTTTCACGAAATCATCATCATGAACACCCATTCCCTGAACACCACGTCCGCCACGGCGCTGTGCTCTAAATTCGCTATTAGCTACACGTTTGATATAGCCATTGTTTGTTAGTGTAATAACAACTTCAGCTTCTTCGATCAAGTCTTCGTCTTCTAGACTTAGAACTTCACCAACTAATAATTCCGTACGGCGAGCGTCGCCATATTTATCACGAATATCGCCTAATTCAGTTTTAATGATTTCAACGACACGTTCTGGTCTAGCTAAAATGTCATTCATATCAGCAATGAATTTCAATAGTTCTTGGTATTCGTTTTCGACTTTATCTCGCTGCAAACCTGTTAAACTACGTAAGCGCATATCTAATATTGCTTGCGCTTGACGATCAGAAAACTCAAAACGTTCGATCAAAGAAGCTTTTGCTTCATCGTCTGCTCTTGAATTTCTGATGATTGAGATGATCTCATCAATGTGATCTAAAGCGATACGCAAACCTTCTAAAATGTGTGCGCGGGCTTCTGCTTTTTTCTTGTCAAATTCTGTACGACGTGTAATCACGACTTTTTGGTGTTCAACGTAGTTTTCAAGAATTTGTTTCAAGCTTAAAATTTTCGGCACACCTTTTTCGATCGCTAACATATTGAATCCAAAAGAAGTCTGCAAAGAGGTCATTTTATATAAATTATTTAAAATAACTGAAGCACTAACGTCACGACGAACATCAATCACGATACGCATTCCTTCACGAGAAGATTCATCACGTAAATCAGTGATTCCTTCGATTCGTTTTTCACGGTGTAATTCTGAAATTCGTTCGATCAAGCGAGCTTTGTTGACCATATATGGTAATTCAGACACTAAAATTCGTTCTTTGCCGTTCGGCATTTCTGTAATGTCTACTTTTGCACGAACTGTAATTGAGCCTCTGCCTGTTTCGTAAGCTCGACGGATACCAGATTTACCCATCACTAACCCACCTGTTGGGAAATCAGGTCCAGGTAAAACTTCCATCAACTCATTGGTTGTAACATCTGGATTTTCCATCAGCAAGCTAGTTGCTTCAATCACTTCTGCTAAGTTATGCGGCGGAATATTTGTTGCCATTCCGACAGCGATCCCTGTTGTTCCGTTGACTAATAAGTTAGGAAAACGTGCTGGTAATACATCTGGTTCTTGTTCAGAATCATCATAGTTACCATGGAAATCTACTGTATCTTTATTGATATCACGCAACATTTCCAAAGCTATCTTACTCATTCTTGCTTCGGTATAACGCATTGCGGCAGCGCCATCTCCATCGACAGAACCGAAGTTTCCGTGTCCATCAACTAACATGCTACGGTAACTAAACGGTTGCGCCATACGAACCATTGCTTCGTAAATAGATGAGTCACCATGTGGGTGATACTTACCCATTACATCCCCTACAACACGCGCCGATTTCTTATGTGGTTTATCAGGTGTTACGCCTAACTCATTCATCCCGTATAAAATACGGCGGTGAACGGGTTTTAACCCATCACGAACATCTGGCAATGCGCGAGCTACAATAACACTCATCGCATAATCAATGAAGGATTCTTTCATTTCACTGGTCAGATTGACGTCTTGAATGTTCTCTTTCATTTCTTCACTCATGAATCTATCTCCTTCTTAATTAAATATCTAGATTTTTCACGTAATGGGCATTTTCTTCAATAAATGCTCGGCGTGGTTCAACGCGATCTCCCATCAACATTTCAAAAATTTGATCGGCTTCGATTGCATCATCTACACTAACTCGTGACATTAAACGTCTTTCAGGATCCATCGTTGTTTCCCATAATTGATGGTCATCCATTTCCCCAAGACCTTTATAACGCTGAACGCTTGGTTTTGGACTTGCTGGTAAGGATTCTAAAATCTGAGCTAATTTTTCTTCAGCATTTTTTCCTGGTTGAACATAAGTGATATTTTTCCCTTGTTTAACGCCGTATAAAGGTGGTTGAGCGATATAAACATACCCTGCTTCAACGACTGGACGCATGAAACGATAGAACAATGTCAATAATAGTGTACGAATATGCGCGCCATCGACATCGGCATCGGTCATGATCACAAGTTTGTGGTAACGAGCTTTTGATACATCAAAATCAGCACCAAAGCCTGTTCCCATTGCTGTAAATAGTGAACGAATTTCTTCGTTCGCTAAAATTTTATCCATGCTGGCTTTTTCAACGTTTAGGATCTTCCCACGAATTGGTAAAATCGCTTGGAATTCACGGCTACGTCCTTGTTTTGCTGAACCGCCGGCTGAATCTCCTTCGACGATGAAGATTTCGCATTTTTCAGGATCTTTACTTGAACAATCGGCTAATTTACCTGGTAAATTACTGATTTCAAGAGCACCTTTACGACGAGTCACTTCACGCGCTCTTTTAGCGGCCATACGGGCTTTTGAAGCAAGTAGACCTTTTTCTACGATTTGTTTCCCAACAGTTGGGTTTTCCATCAAAAATTTATTGAAATACTCAGAAAATAGACGGTCAGTAACCGTACGAACTTCTGAATTTCCTAGTTTTGTTTTCGTTTGTCCTTCAAATTGAGGCTCTGGATGCTTGATAGAAATAACTGCTGTTAATCCTTCACGAACATCTTCCCCTGTTAAGTTTTCGTCATTTTCTTTCATGATCTTTTGTTTACGAGCGTAATCATTGATGACACGCGTCAATGACGTTTTAAAACCTGATTCATGTGTTCCGCCTTCATACGTATGGATGTTGTTGGCGAAACTTAGTAAGTTGGTATGGTAGCCATCTGTGTATTGCATAGATACTTCAACGATGATGTCTTGTTGTTCTCCTTCAATGAAAACAGGTTCAGGGAATAACACATCTTTATTCGCATTCAAATGTTCTACGTAACTCTTGATTCCGCCTTCGTAGTGATACTCTTTCAAGACAGGTTTTTCTTCACGTTTATCTTCAATAGAAATTTTTAACCCTTTGTTCAAGAAAGCTAATTCTCTAACACGCGTTGCTAATTTATCAAAATTAAAAATTGTTGTTTCAGTAAAAATTTCTGGATCTGGAACAAAGTGAACCGTTGTACCATGACGGTCTGTATCGCCAATCACTTTTAGATCATCTTTGACGGCACCTTGATGGAACTCTTGGAAGTAAATTTTTCCTTCTTTGTAGACTTTTACATCTAATGTTGTTGATAACGCATTAACAACAGAGGAACCTACTCCATGAAGTCCACCGGAAACTTTATATCCGCCACCGCCGAATTTTCCTCCAGCATGAAGTACTGTAAAGACCGTTTCAACAGCCGGGCGACCTGTTTTAGCTTGAATACCAACTGGGATTCCACGACCATCATCGACAACTGTAATACTGTTATCTTCTTCAATTACTACTTGGATACTTGATGCAAAGCCTGCCAAAGCCTCATCGATCGAATTATCAACGATCTCCCAAACTAAGTGATGCAAACCTTCCGAACTCGTCGATCCTATGTACATACCAGGACGTTTACGAACTGCTTCAAGACCTTCTAATACCTGAATCTGACTGGCATCATATTCTTGTGCACGTTCTTTCATGTTTTTTTCTTCTTCTGTCATATAGATGCTTCCCTCTCTATCTCTCCCTGATGAACGTAAAATATATCTGGTTCAACAGTTAATTTATTGTTTAAATGATCCAAACTTGTCGTTGTTAAAAAAGTCTGAACCTTTCCTTCAATCGTTTCTAGCAGGTGCAATTGTCGTTCATTATCTAACTCACTCATGACATCATCTAATAACAACACAGGATATTCTCCTGTTTCTGAATACATTAAATCAATTTCCGCAAGCTTCACGCTAAGAGCTGTGGTTCTTTGTTGACCTTGCGATCCATATGTTTGGACGTTTTGTCCGTTTACATTAAAAATCAGATCATCTCGATGAGGACCTAAAAAGGTATTTGCCTTAAACAGTTCACGTTTTCTGCTATCTAAAAGGCTCTGCAGCAGTTGCTTTTGGATCTCTTCCAGTGAAAAATCGTCTTTATCTAATGGGATACTTGAAAAATAATCGATCGCTAATTCTTCTTTTTCATGGCTGATTTTCTTATGCAGTAAGTTCGCCCAATGCTCTAGTTTTTTAATAAATTCTAAACGAGCAAACAAGACTTTTCCGCCAAATTCTGCCAATTGTTCTGTTAAAATATCTAAGTAAACAAGATCTGACTGTTTTTTTTCAGCTAATTGTTTTAAATATTGATTCCGCTGTTTTAAGACAGATTGGTATTGAACCAAATCATATAAATAAATCGGATTGACTTGGCCTAGTTCCATATCAATAAATTTGCGCCTTAGCTGTGGTGAGCCTTTGACTAAAGATAAATCTTCCGGCGCAAATAAAATGACATTTAATTGACCGATGTATGAACTCAAACGTTTTTGTTCAATATGATTGACCTTAGTCTTGCGTCCTTTATTGGAGATAATGATCTCTAAAGGTACGGTGCCGGTCTTTTTTTCAATAACTCCACTGATTCTTGCAGAATCATCATCCCAGTGGACTAGTTCTTTTTCATTACTAGTTCTGTGACTGCGGGTCATTGCCAGAACATAAATACTTTCCAAAAGATTCGTTTTGCCTTGCGCGTTTTCTCCCAGAAAAATATTTAATGTTTTAGGAAAATCTAAGGTCAGCCCATCATAATTTCGATAATGCTGTACCTCGATTTCATTCAGTCTCATCGACTGCCTCGCCTTTTTTGACCATAAAAAAAGTACCTTCTTCAGGTATCTCGAGCATCATACCAGCATATAATTTTCTGCCGCGGCGATTCTCTAATTCCCCATCCACGAAAACACTATTCTCAGCTAAGTACCATTTGGCAGCACCGCCACTACTGATAACGTCGACTTCTTTTAAGACTTGACCTAGTGTCATGTAATCAGTTTCTAAAACAATCGTCTTTTTCAAAATGCATCCCTCTTTTTTTGTTTTCACTTTTACTCTAATATTATACTCTTTTTTACGTCAAAAAACAAATTTATCCATTTAATTTCGTTTCTAAGCAATTTTGAATCTAATCGACAAAAAATATTCTGAGGATTAAAAAAGGCTTAAAATGCATTTTAAGGATAAATTTGTAAGTTGGGTCTCTTGAACTTTTTTTCAGTAATTTTCATTTTGTTTATCATAAATAATAGTTATATGCAAAAATCATCTGAATAAAGAATTGACTTATACAGTTCAACGATATATAATCAAACTATACAGTTAACCTGTATAAAAATAACGATATAAAGGTGTATGATAAATGGATATTAAGAAAATCTTGCCTCTAACTGAAACAACTTTTTATATTATGCTATCACTGATTGAACCTTCACATGGATATGCCATCATGCAAAAAGTCGAAGAAATAAGTAATGGTCGAGTACGTATTGCGGCAGGCACAATGTATGGTGCAACAGAAAATTTATTAAAACAAAAATTGATTTGTGAGGTCCCTGGAGAAGATAAGCGACGGCGGGTATATCAATTAACAAATACTGGCAAAGATGTTTTAAAACTTGAAGTCAAACGACTAAAAGAATTAGTAGCACTTGCTGATCAATTATTATAGGAGGACCAAATGAAAAAGTTCAAATTATTTATTGATATAAAAAATGAAGAACACTACTTAAATGAAATGGCAAACGAAGGCTGGGCATTAGTAAAATATAATGCATGGGGAATCTATACATTTGAAAAGACAGCCTCAAAAGTTCTGAATTATAGAATTGATTATCAACTATTCAAAAAGAAGGCTGATTATATGGCTTATCTAACCTTATTTGAAGATAGTGGTTGGCAGCATATCAGCGGCACTAAACATAGTGGTTTTCAATTTTTTTTACCGTTAAATAGTGAAAATCAAGACTTAGATATATTTTCAGATACTTCATCAAGTAATGAACGCTATAAGCGGTTATATAATCAAGCTATGTTATTGATGGGACTAATGATTGTATACTTTTTTATCGTTCAGCCTTCTTTTGAAAATATTTCTTCTTGGTATTTAACCCCAAGTCTTTGGGAATATACTGGCCTACAACTATTTGGAATGATTCTTATGCAAACATTCTTTTTCTTACTACAGATAATGCCAATGATGTTTTTTATGTTTAGCGCTATATACTATACGGTGATGGGAACCAAAGCAAAAAAACTGATCAAGAAATATGAGAATGGATAATTATTCTTATTCAGATCTTAACCCCAAAAAAAGAGTGTGTGAAAAAC